>NZ_JBALQK010000241.1:0-4664 GCF_036965845.1 Bacillus sp. JJ1127
TAGATAATCAACAGACGTGCTTTAGCATAAAAGAATAAGATGGAACGCCCAATGCGGTGAAAGTCGCACGTTGGGTGTGGAGCAGGGGAAAAGATGGCGATTACATCAAAGTCTTACCTATTGCTATCACATGCATCCGTAAAATAACTATTAAAAAAATCTGGGAGGATTATGGTGGATATATTAATTACTGGGGCAAATAGGGGCTTAGGGCTTGGATTTGTCGAAGTTGGATTAGAAAAAGGGTACCGAGTTTTTGCTGGAGTCAGAGATGCGAATGAACAAAAAAGGACTCAATTAACCAAATTAAAAGAGAAAAATAGCAACCAGTTAGAAATTCTTCATTTAGATGTCACAGACGAGGAATCTGTTCGTGAAGCAGCTCGTAATGTAGGTGAAAGTCTTGATGTGATTATCAATAATGCTGCCATTCTTAATGGAAGGGGTACGTCTATTGAGGATCTTGATATAGAGGCTATCAAACTAGCATTTGATGTCAACACGTTAGGACCAGCCCGTGTGATTAAACATTTTCTACCTTTGCTGAAAAAGGGTGAGAATCAATCCATTATCAACATCTCGTCAGAAGGTGGTAGTCTAACAAATGCATATAGTGGTGATTATCCTTATGGATTGTCGAAAGCTGCCTTAAATATGTTGTCCGAGAAGCTCCATGTAGCATTAAAGAATGAAGGCATTCAAGTCCTTTCCGTCCATCCAGGGTGGGTAAGGACGGATATGGGAGGAATGATAGCCCCGACACATCCAAAAGAAACAGCAGAAGATATTTATAATCTCATTAATCGACAAGTTCGTATCGATAGTGAATTTGTTTTCGTTGACTATCAAGGGAAACCGATGAGCATTTGATGTGGCACCGTCTGGATGATCAAGAAAATGACTGCTGTATGATATAAGATATAAGTTGAAATTTAAGATTTATACACAAGCGTGCAGAGGCTGTTTGCCTTTCTGCACGCTATTAAATTGGAAAATGTAAAAAAATGATATATTGAGAACAGATCGCATCCTGAAATGCTACATGACATGATAAGAAGGACATAACTTTTTCCTCAAAAAATCGTGTCTTGACAACGGGGGCATTATTGAGTGTTTTTTTAAGTGATTCTGATTATTACTATCCAACCCGAAGGCAAAGGGCGGTGGGTTTAAACCACGCCCTTTGAGCTGGAAAAATTTAAAAATTTTGTTGATATAATCCTTAAATAGAATATAATAGAATTATAGAAGCCAATATACATAAATAATTCTCAACATAAATTTTAATATTAAAGAGGCAAGATCAAGACGTTGCATCAATTGTAACAAAGATAATATCGCAGCATAAAAACAATAACTTTTTAGGAGGTGCAATATGAAACCTTATACAAAATCAGTATTAGAGGATGGAGTTAATATAACACTAGATCAATTACTTGGAATTTATGCTAACGAGAAATCAAGGGGAGTTTACTTTACTCAATCCGATGGCTCTGAATTGTTTGAGTCTTATGAAAGTCTTTATTTTAATGCCAAATCCATCTTAGGGGCACTACAAAAGCAGGGATTTCAGAAGGGCTCTTATATTATCTTTCAGACAAACAATAATCTATCCTTTATAAGGTTGTTTTGGGGTTGTATTTTAGGAGGCATGATCCCCGTTCCTCTGTCTGTACCGCTAATTGCATCGCCTGACACTGAAGCTTTCAAGAAGTTAGTGAAAGTAAGTGAGCAGTTGCCGAATGCGTGGATAATTACTGATGAAAGAAATTTAAATACGTTTAGAGAAAGTTATGAAGCCAATAATTTGAAATACTTAGAGTATGAAACCTTAGCATGTAATATGGAAGAGGGGCAATGCGTTACAGTAGATTGTCAGGACTTAGCGTATATACAATATTCGTCTGGCAGCACAGGTAACCCTAAAGGAGTAAAATTAACACATGAAAATCTAGTTTATAATTTGGCACAGATAGTAGATCGTTTGAAACTAGACACAAATGATGTCATGGCTAGTTGGTTACCATTGACACATGATATGGGCTTGATCGGTTATCATTTAACTCCGATATTTGCGGGTATATCTCATTCCCTTCTAAATTCGGGTACATTTTTAAAGAAATCTTGGCTATATCTTCAAAAATGTGCGCAATTAAAAGCAACGGTGCTTGTAAGTCCGAATTTTGGATTAGACTGGATGATAAAGACTGTAAAGGATTCACATTTAGAAAATATTGATTTATCTAGTGTGCGAAACATAATGTGTGGTGCAGAACCAATATCAATGGATACCATTAGACGATTTTATGAAAAATTCTCGTCTTCTGGCTTGCGTGAAAATACGATCCATCAAGTCTATGGTATGGCAGAAGCTAGTCTGGCTGTTACTATTCCTGAAGAAGGACATAATAGAAGTGTATGTATTAACCGTCATAAAGCTCGTATTGGTCAAGAAGTGGAGTATATAGAAACGAAGGAGCCAAATGCAGCAGAGTTTGCCATAGTAGGAGAACCATTATATGAATTAGAAATATTGATTGTAGATGATGAAGACCACATCTTAGGGGAAAATTACATAGGCAATATAGTGATCAAGGGGAAAAATGTATTTGAGGGATATATGAATCATGATAGTTCCCCTTTTAATGAACAGGGCTTCTTCTGTACAGGAGATTTAGGACTTTTACGCAATGGAGAACTCATTGTAATGGGCAGAAAGAAGGATATTCTGTTTGTAAATGGTCAGAATTATTATGCTAGCGATATAGAAAATATGTTAACATTGGCGATCCCAGAGTTGTCTCAAGTCGTTGTGTGTGGTGTTCGCAATCCGTCATCGATCAGGGATGAAATTATAGTATTTGTACATAATCGAAAAGATGCCAAGGCATTTTTGCCACTTGCCCATCAAGTGCAGGATATGGTATTAGAACGGGTTGGAATAGCTGCAGATTATGTAATTCCAATAAAAACGATACCGAAAACAACAAGTGGAAAGGTGCAACGTTTTCTTTTAATAGAGCGATTTGAGAATCATGAGTTTGATGAAGTTATCGCAATAGCTCCATATTCTTATCAGAGTATCAAGGAATCTGCAAAGAAGTCAGCATGGAACAAAACGGAGATTGAAAATCAAATCGTTGAAATTGCAAAAGAAGTATTCTCTATCCCTTCTTTGAAAGTAGACGATACGATTTCTCGGATGGGAGTTAGTTCGTTAACGTTGATTCGTTTCCAGGATGAAATAAATCAACGATTTCAAGTCGAAATCCCTATTGTAAGCCTTTTCAAAATGTCTACCCTGGAACAAATAATTAAGATGGTTGAGGAACAACTAAAGGCAGAGGATGTCAATGCATCCGAATTAACAGGGAATAAAGACATGTGGTATGAGCCGTTCCAGGTAACAGAAATACAAGGAGCCTATTTAGTTGGAAGACAAAATATTATGGAAATGGGTAATGTCTCCACACATGCCTATTATGAGTTTGAAACAGAATTAGATATTAAACGCTTAAACGATGCATTGAATCATGTTTTAGAGCGTCAGCTTATGCTGCGTACTATTTTTGATGATACAGGAATGCAAAAAGTTCGGCGTTCTAATTCTTCTTATGAGATTTGTATTGAAGATTTACAAGACTTGTCTTTAGAGGATCAACAAAAACGTATATTGGAAAAAAGAAATAGCAGGTCACATTTTGTTTTCCAACAAGATCATTGGCCATTATTTGAGTTGACTGCATTTATTCTTGGTGAGAAGAAAAATTATCTCTTCCTGGATATTGACTTATTAATTGCTGATGGAGGCAGTTTATTAATTTTAATACAAGAGATAATGGATTATTATGAGAAACCGAATATGGAGATTAAACCTTTAACATTCCAATTCTCAGATTATGTAAGGGCATTGGAGAGCTTTCGTGAATCTTCCGCCTATCAAAAAGCTCAAGACTATTGGCAAGCCAAAATAGAGGATTTTCCCTATGCACCTCAGCTACCATTAGTTTGTGAGCCAGAATTCATAGAGAAACCAATATTTCAGCGAATGGAGAAAAGTCTGACAACTGATCAATGGAATATTGTGAAGGGCCTGGCAACTCAGTACGGTGTAACACCATCTGTATTCTTATGTACAATTTATGCGGAAGTTTTGTGCAAATGGAGCAATCAATCCAGAATGGCACTTAATTTAACATTATTTAATCGACAGTCCTTTCATCCAGACGTAATGAAGTTGATTGGAGATTTTACATCAGTTTTATTGTTAGATATTGATTTATCTGTTCATCGTGCTTTTTGGGAGAAAGCATCTATGGTTCAAGATATATTATTTGAAGCAGTAGACCATCGTTTTTATAGTGGTGTTGATGTTATACGAAATATTGCAAGTAAGAGAGAAATGACTAGTAAAGCGATTATGCCAATTGTATTTACTAGTATGTTATTCGATAAATCGGAATTTGCAGATACGTTGACGAAATTAGGGAAAATTAAATACGGAATAAGCCAGACCCCTCAAGTATTTTTAGATTTCCAAGTCACGGAAAGAGACGGACAATTAATTATGACTTGGGATTATGCAAAAGATTTGTTTGATGAAGACATGATCAGTGCCATGTTTGAAACGTATCAACTTCGATTGCAGCAAGTTATAGACAATA
>NZ_JBALQK010000242.1:0-4752 GCF_036965845.1 Bacillus sp. JJ1127
ATTGATGTATATATAGAAACTAATTTTTACGAAGTGATTTATATAAAAAGAAGCTAAATAAAATTAGCTTCTTTTTATATATGTTATTTATTTCCACCAATCATCAAACATGGATGCTGGTGTTTGTCTTTTATGTTCACTTACTGTATAACGTTTTTCGATTTTTTCTGCAACGTCTTCAGGAACTGCTTTTCCTTCTAAGTAATCATCTAATTGATCGTATGTAATCCCTAATTCTGTTTCGTCAGCTTGACCTGGTTTTTCATCTAATAAATCAGCTGTTGGCATTTTTAAGTAAAGGCGTTCTTCAGCGCCTAATTCTTGTAATAAAGATCGTCCTTGACGTTTTGTTAATCCTGTTAGTGGTAAAAGATCTGCACCACCATCACCAAACTTTGTGAAGAAACCTGTTACAGCTTCAGCAGCATGATCTGTTCCGATAACAAGTAAACCTTGTTGTCCACCAATTGCATATTGTGTGACCATGCGAACGCGAGCTTTAACGTTTCCTTTATTGAAGTCTGTTAATGATTCTCCTAATAAGTCTTTATATTGACTTGAAAATGCATCAACTGTTGAAGCGATATCGAAAGCTACAGATTGATCGGGTTTAATAAATTGTAGTGCTAATTGTGCATCGTCTTCATCTTTTTGCACCTGATATGGAAGGCGTACAGCGATAAATGTTGCGTTGTATCCTTCATTGCGAGATTCTTCAACTGCAAGCTGTGCTAAGCGGCCTGCTAGTGTTGAATCTTGTCCACCACTAATTCCGAGTACAAAGCCTTTTGCACCTGTTTTTCTTAAATAATCTTTTAAGAAATCAATTCGTTTACGAATTTCTGCTTTTGGATCAATTGCAGGCTGAACATGTAATGCTTTCATAATTTGTTCTTGTAATGTCATTATGTTTTCCTCCTATTCATATAGAACGAGTGATAAGTTTATATGTACTGATTCAGAAATATCCATCCTTATTATTTCGTAAAATTAACGAATATACAATAGGTTGAACGTATGAATATGAATGTAGTTATTATAAAGAAAATGCCTAGTTTAATCAATTTTTCTGTGACCTTTCAAAAATGTAAGGTTTTTGTCATTTGAATCGATGGTAGATATTTCTTCGCTTTACTATGATAGCAATATAGTTATTGAAAGGGCGGAGAAATAATATGAATATTAGGGAATTAGCGTTTCGTAATGTAACGCGGAATAGACGAACATATTCGGCTTATTTTTTGAGTAGTGCATTTGCAATTATGGCCTTCTTTGTTTACTCATTTTTTGCGTTTCATCCTGCATTAAGTGCCGGTCAATTAGGTCAATATGTATTTGTAAGTATGTCTTTTGCACAAGTTATTATTTATCTTTTTACGTTTTTCTTTATTCTATATTCAATGGGAATGTTTTTAAAAACAAGGAAGCGTGAATTAGGGATTTTAATGATGCTAGGTATGACGAAATTTCAATTAAGACGTCTTATCTTTTTTGAAAATGTCATGATTGGTATGGTATCAATTATTGCGGGTATCATTTGTGGAATGCTGTTTTCAGGTTTATTGATTTGGATAGCGCCATTAGTATTGAAGCTGGATCTATCTTTATCATATTATTTACCAATAACAGCAATTGGCGTAACGAGTGTTATGTTTTTTATATTATTTATTATTATTTCTTTTTTTAGCGCAGGAATGATTCGTAAAAATCAAATCATGAAACTATTTAGAGGTTCAGTAAAAGCGAAGCCTGAACCAAAAGCGTCCATTATTTCTTCAATTCTAGCTGTGTTGTTGCTTGGTACAGGATATGTAGGTGCCTTATCTTCGCATGGTGCAATGGTTTTTATTATGTTGATTCCTGTAACGACGGTTGTCATTATTGGTACATACTTACTGTATAAGCAGCTAAGTGTATGTATTATTCGAGCATGTAAAAAAAGCAAACGTTTGTATTGGACAAGAACCAATATCATTACTCTATCAGATTTAGCATATCGCATGAGAGATAATGCACGGATGTTCTTTATTGTTACAATTATTTCGACTGTAGCTTTTTCTGCTATTGGTACACTAGTTGGTTTTGCTTCTATGACGAAGAGCATGATGGATCAACCGATTGCATTTCAGTATCAATCTAAACAAGGAAATGAAAATGAATCAGGGCATGTACAAATGATTGAGCAAACATTAAAGAAATATAATATATCTAACGAGAAAACAGATATTGTCTCAAAGCAAACCGAAGAGAAAGGACTGCGAGATGCAGTCTTTGTAAGGGAATCTGATTATAAGAAATATGCAAAGCTTACAGGTGAACAGCCAGGTGATTTGAATGAAAATACAGCACTCTTTCTATCAGTAGAAATGCCAGTACCACAAAAAATAGAAAGACAAACATTAGAATTACCGAATCAAAATACATCATTGAAGGTGAAAGAAATTCATACATCTTCTCTCGGTAAAGCACTTACTAGGAATGTCTACGTTATTTCAGAAGATCAATATAATCTATTACAAGATGGCTTCAAGGAAGTAAAAGATTATATGTATCAAACGAAGGAAAGCAAAAATGAAATTGAAGCAGGAAAGGAAATAACAAACAAAATAAAATCTCAACAAGAGCATTCGAGATTTAGTGCGGCAGAGTATGAGCAAAATCAAGCTTTACAGGTTGCTGGACCTATTTTATTTGTAGGATTTTTTATCGGTATTGTGTTCTTTGTATGTGCGGGTAGTTTTCTATATTTCCGCCTATTCTCTGACTTAGAAGATGATTATCGTTTATTCGAATCAATTCGAAAAGTAGGGTTAACAAGTGGAGAATTATCTAAAGTCGTAACAATTCGATTAGCGCTATTATTCTTCGTGCCGGTTGTCGTTGCAACATTACACGGTGCTGTTGCATTAACGACTTTTGGACAAATGTTTGAGTATTCACTTTTAAAAGAAAATCTAATTGTACTAAGTATTTTTGTTGGAATTCAAATTGTATATTTCATTCTGATACGATCTCGTTATTTAAAGCAATTGAAGGCAAGGTTGCGGATGAGTTAGTAAAGGATGGGTATGTTTAGTTTGCTAGGTATTTAAACAAAATCACTCATTACATTAATTTAAATAATCAGTACGATACTAGTATCATATTGTGCGGTATTAAGGCTGAGTAGGTTCTTATTCCAGCGATTATGCTGTTATGAAAGAAAGGGAATTTGTGACCGCAAAAAATGAAGTAGCATAAGATTTCACAAACGTCTTTTTCGTCAGAATATTTGATGGAAAAGATGTTTTTTGTATTGAGAAAAATCTTGAAGCAGGAAAATAGAAGTGAGAAAACGAATGTTTTTTATAAATGAAAGCGTATTCAAAATGTAAAAATAATATATTTTAGGAGGGATTATGATGAACAGTAGTACAGCGAATAAGCAAAAAGGGATTCAATTAATTCCGTATACGGTAAATAAAGTAGTTGAGCAAGTAAACGAAATCCCACCAGGTGTACAACTGATTCATGCTCCTGAGGTTTGGGAAAAGAGTGCAAAAGGGAAAGATATTGTAGTTGCGGTATTAGATACAGGCTGTGATATAAACCATATTGACTTAAAAGACCGAATTATTGGCGGAAGAAATTTTACTGAGGATTATGAGGGCAATCCAAACGTTTATCTTGATAATAATGGTCATGGAACCCATGTTGCAGGGACAATTGCAGCGACAGAAAATAGTGTGGGTGTTCTAGGTGTTGCTCCACTTGCCAAATTATTAGTATTAAAAGTATTATCAGGGGATGGCTCTGGAAGCTATCAGCAAATTATTGAGGCGATTGACTATGCAGTACGCTGGAGAGGACCAAATCAAGAGCGAGTCCGAATTATTTCCATGTCACTTGGTGGTTCAGAGGATGTACCAGAATTACATGAAGTGATCCAGCATGCGGTAAAGCAAGAAATACTTGTTGTATGCGCTGCAGGAAATAATGGGGACTGTAGTGATGAAACAGAAGAATTGGATTTCCCGGGTGCTTATTCTGAGGTCATTGAAGTCGGAGCTGTTAATTTAGAGAGAAAGCTAGCTTGTTTTAGTAATTCGAATCAAGAAATTGATTTAGTAGCGCCAGGGGAAAAAATTCTTTCTACTTATCCAGAAGGGAAATATGCGGTATTAAGTGGGACGTCAATGGCTACGCCGCATATTGCTGGAGCATTAGCGCTTCTGATTAAGCAGTGTGAAAGAGAGTATGGTAGAAAGTTATCAGAACCAGAAATATATGCCCAGCTTATTAAGCGGACTGTACCTTTAGGATATGAGCGAACATCAGAGGGAAATGGATTAATAGATTTATCAAAAGAATAATGGGTATTAAAAAACATCTCATTTGAATATGAGATGTTTTTTAATATGGTTCCGTTGCTTGTAAGACAGCATCTAATAATCCAGGAAATCTAGCATCTAAATCTTCCGTTCGAATCGAAATAAAACGCTGTGTGCCTTCTAGACGAGTGTACATAACGCCGGATTCACGTAAAACTTTAAAATGATGTGACAAAGTTGATTTAGCAACTGGAATATTTAGTGCACCGCATGATTGTTCTTTCTGTTCCATTAACATATTTACAATTTGTAAACGAATTTGGTCGCTAAGAGCATATAAGACAGAAGAAAGTTGAATTTCTTCTCGATTTGGATGATATAGTGTTCGCATAAGTTCACCTACTTTATAAGTTCTTTCAGTTGCACTATAACATATAAAATG
>NZ_JBALQK010000242.1:4759-11491 GCF_036965845.1 Bacillus sp. JJ1127
GTTCGAATATATTCGAACAATAGAAATATATAGGGGGATAAAAATGAAGTATACGAAGTTGCAAAAGGCAGGGTTACAAATTTCTCAAATTGGTTTAGGAGCGAATGCAGTAGGGGGCTATAATTTATTTTCAAATGTGAATGAACAAGAAGGAATAAGAATGATTGAGGAGGCACTTCAGCAAGGCATTACATTGATAGATACAGCTGATTCATATGGATTTGGCAGATCTGAGGAATTAATAGGAGAGACGATTAAAAGAAAACGACAAGAGCTTGTACTCGCCACAAAAGGAGGGATACAGCCATTATTGAGCGGTTCTACTTGTATTAATAATGAACCAAATTATTTAAGAAATGCAGTTGAAAATAGCTTGCGAAGATTACAGACAGATTATATAGATTTATATTATTTACATTTTACAAATTCAGAAACTATGTACATAGATTCAATTGGAGAACTTGTTCGTTTAAAAGAAGAAGGGAAGATTCGTTCGATAGGAATATCAAATGTAAACTTAGCTCAGCTAAAAGAGGCGAATCAGTTTGGCGATATTGATGTACTGCAATCTCCTTATAATATGTTAGATCGTACAGCGGAAAAGGAGCTCTTGCCATATTGCATAAAAGAAGGGATTTCATTTATTCCATATGGCCCCCTTGCTTTTGGGATTTTAGGTGGTAGATATCCAGAAGATTTGAGCCTAGATGAAAAAGATTGGCGTAAAGATGTCTCATTATTTGAGGAACATACATATGAGGAAAATTTTATGAAAGTTGAAAAATTAAAAGATTTTGCTAGAGAGAAAAATACAAGGTTATCAAATGTAGCGTTAGCTTGGCTGTTAAATCAAGGGGGAATTGATACAGTGATTCCTGGTGGGAAACGCGCAGAGCAAGTAAGAGAAAATGTAAAAGTAGTAGATGTATCGTTACATGAGAGTGATTTGGAATATATACAATCTATTTTAGAGGAGTAGTAACAAAGGGTGAAATTCTACCCTTTGTTACTATTTAAGGAGATGGAGAAGATGAACAAAATTATGATATTATTTTTTATCATGATGTTTATGATTGGTACAGATACTTTTTTGATTTCACCATTATTACCAACACTACAAACAGTATACGGGATTCCAACAGAAATTTCAGGATGGATGGTAAGTGCATATGCACTGGGATATGCTGTATTTGCACTTATTGCTGGACCTATTTCTGATGGATTAAATCGGAAGAGGGTAATGTTAGGAGGCATGAGCTTTTTTGCAATTAGTACGTTTTTATGCGGATTAGCACCAAGCTTTTGGTGGATGATTACCTTCCGCTTTTGTGCAGGAATAAGTGCAGCATTTGTATCTCCACAAGTGTGGGCATCTATTCCGCTTCTTGTGTCCAAAAATCAAGTTATGAAATCAATTGGGATTGCAACAGCAGGACTATCATTAGCGCAAGTACTTGGATTACCAATTGGAGCATATTTAGCAACGATACACTATACAACACCTTTCTTTATAATTGGTATTTGTTCAGCGATACTTGTCATTTTTATTTATATTGCATTGCCAGAAATACAGCCACTGCAAATAGAACAAAAGCATCAATCTATTGTAAGTCGTTATCAACAACTATTAGGGGAGTCTAAGATTTCACTTTCTTACTTTGCATATTTTCTTTTCCAAACAGGTAATTTTGCAGCATTTTCATTTTTGGGAGTATGGTTAGCAACTCAATTTAAGTTACAAGTAAATGAAGTAGGAACAGCAATGCTTATACTTGGATTAGGAAATCTAGCAGGCAATATTTTAGGACCTAGACTTGTTAAAAAATTAGGTTATACTTATGCTTTTTATGGCGGCATTTTTGTTGTAGCTTGTCTATATGTTATTTTACCGTACTTGAAACAAATTCTATTGGGTGAGTTATTTTTCTTTATTTTATTTTTTATTACAGGAATTCTATTTGTACTTATGATGAGCCGTTTGCAAAAGATATCTAGCATAGCTAGGGGAACAGGAGCGGCGTTAGCAAATTCTTCTATGTATATTGGACAAACAATTGGAGCGGCAGTGGCGGGAGTGCTGTTTGCAGCATTTGATAATTTTATTTTCATTGGCTCTTTTACGGCTATCTTATATGTGGTTTCACTTTTAGTATTCCGAAAAAGTGATCGATACATGACAGGAGAATTAGGGAAAAAACAGAAGACTGCTTCTTTATAACTAGTAATAATATTATGTAAACAAAATAACGAAAAGCACTGTTTTAGATACATGACTAAAACAGTGCTTTTCGTTTAGATTGAACCGTTGCAGCATTTTCATCCTCTATTCCTGCTTCTTCAATAATTCGTTTTTTTGCTTTATCTAATAGGTGATTGACTGTTTCACCAAAATGGTTAGCTTCACGTTTTGTGCGGGCTGCTCGTAAACATTTATAGTTTTCTACCAGTTCCTCTTTTTCAGAGTCTGTTAAGAAATCTTCTATTTTCTTTTTTGGCATACGAAACACCCTTTCTTCTGACAGACAACAAAATTCAGAAATATTTATTTTTCATTATAGCAATAGTTTTTAATGAAAGTATAGATTAACGTCGTAATAATTTGTCAATTTCTTGAATTTTCTCATCGACTTTACCAATTTGTGTGTTTTTGGCTTGTTCACCGCCAAGTGCTTGATGAAGTAAGAAGGTTTGCCCTGAAATGGCAGTGACAATGGATACTTTAATAATCTCTTTTATTGTAATTACATCAAATAAGACGAGTCCTAGAAGTGCTGCAAGACTACCAGTTAATATATCAGTTAGAAAACCAAGATGAAAGAAGGTTTTTAAACGGCGTGGAAGCAATAACTTGCCTTGGTTATTGATTAGATGGGAAACGAAGCCAGTCATGCCACCAACGAGAACAGCAGTTAGCCATTGATACATCTCCATCAAATCCACTCCTTTTAGTGAATAAGATTCGTTTTTTACACTTATATTCCTTTTTAAATTTTATATAAGCATATTGAGAAAATTTAGTCTGGCTACATGCTTGTTCACTTTTGTTGTAACAGAAAATTCTGATATATTTTAGTCTATTATGTTCCGTTCTTTTTCATTATCATAAATTTAGAAAAGGAGGATGAAATCAGCCATTGTGGACAAATAAGAACGATAAAAAAATATATATCCGAAAATTCCGTTAAATAAAGTAGCTTTTCAAAATGATATTACATATAATGAGATTAACTAAACTAAGAACGGGGTGATGTATTATGGCGATGATTATTGATAGAAATATGAAAGCGAATACAAAGGTGGACGGAAAGAGCGAGACTTTGTAGGAATCGCACAATCCTTCCACTGGGCTCAAAATAGGGAGGATATTAATTTGAATCAAAATTGTTTAGAAGCATTTGGATGGGATTCTTTTTTTGAGGATCAATCTGTAGACAAGTATGAAGTAGGACGGATTTTACTTGAACATAAGCATATATATCGTATCATTTGTAATGATGGTGAATATGTAGCAGAGCTATCTGGAAAGTTTCGGCATGAAGCGTTATCTAAAGGGGATTATCCAGCAATTGGTGATTGGGTGTATATAAAGAAGTTAGAAGAAGAAAATAAGGCTATTATTCACCGTGTTTTGCAAAGGAAGAGTTCCTTTGCTAGACAAGAAGCTGGTAACAGAACTGTTGAACAGATTATAGCAGCAAATGTGGACTATCTTTTTTTAGTAAATGCTCTCAACCATGATTTTAATGTGAGAAGAATGGAACGTTATTTATTACTTGCTTATGAAAGTGGAGCAATGCCTGTTATTGTTTTGACAAAAAGTGACTTGTGTGAAGATGTGGAGCAAAAGATATTGGAAACAGAGGCGATAGCTATTGGTGTTCCAATCTTTGCAGTTGACAGTTTGCAGCAGGAGGGAATTGAGTCCTTGCAGCAATTTGTAGCTCCTGGTAAAACGATTGCCCTCGTTGGTTCCTCAGGCGCTGGGAAATCTACTTTATTAAACGCATTAATGGGTGCTGAAGTTGCAAAAACAGGTGGTGTTCGTGAAGAGGATAGTAAAGGACGGCATACAACGACTCATCGTGAGCTGTTCCAATTGTCAAGTGGTGGTTTAGTAATTGATACTCCTGGTATGAGAGAGCTTCAACTTTGGGAAGGCAGCGGAGCAATCCATGCGACATTTTCTGATATTGAAGAATTCGCCAAAGAGTGTCGTTTTCGTGATTGTGAGCACAACAGTGAACCGGGCTGTGCCGTTCGAATGGCGATTGATGATGGTATTATAGCAGCAGAGCGTTTGCGAAATTATAAAAAGTTGCAAAGAGAAATTGCATATACGATGAGAAAACAAGATTTAGCACTTGCCCGAACTGAACGAGCTAAGTGGAAAAAGATTGTAAAACAACATAGAAAGAATTGAAAAAACCAAAGGGAGGCTCCTTTGGTTTTTTACGTTTGTAAATTTTATAATAATATTATTCGTATATATGGACAAAAAGAAATTATTTGTTTAAACTTTACAAAGTGTTAGTCGGAAAATGATGATGAATAAGTTCATTTAGAGGACGTTTTTATCTTAAAACTCGAATATTAAAATGAAAAATAGAGGAGAGATTTCATGAGTAAACTATTACAGTGGTTTCGAAATATGAAAGTAGCAAAAAAGCTATTGATTTCATTTTTTATTATTTTAATTGCTGCTGTTTCAGTCATTGGTGGTCTGTCTTACCAAACGGCTAAAAAGAATTTTGAATCACAGATTATGAGTAGTGCAAATGATAATATTAAAATATTAGATAATTTAATTAATCAAACGATTGAAGCGAAATTTAACGATGTTAATAATTTTGCGAGAATGATTAAGAGTGATCTCTATCAGGGAGAGAATCAAGATGAATTAAAGAAACTGCTATCTCAATATACCAATTTAAACCCAGATATTGAACAGGTGTATGTTGCAGGAAATGATAAGAAATTTGTGCAAGAACCAGATATACAAATGCCAACGGATTATGATCCAACAACACGTCCTTGGTATAAAGATGCAGTAAGTAAGCAGGGTGGTATTATTGTAACGGAGCCATATAAGGCTAAAGGAAATGGCCATATTGTGGTAACGATTGCCAAACAAACAGAAGATAAAAATGGTGTTATCGGTTTAGATTTAAGCCTTGATAATCTATTAAAAACAGCAAAAATGATTAATATTGGGAAAAAAGGATATGCTTTTATTTTAGATCAAAATCAAAAGATAATTGCTCATCCAAAAGAAGAATCAGGTGACAAAGCCGCGGATGCTTGGGCGAAACAAATGTATCAAGAAAATCATGGTACCTTTACTTATTCATATGATAACAGCGAGAAGAAAATGGTATTTGCTACAAATCTAAAAACAGGTTGGAAAATTGGTGGAACGATGTATGCAAGTGAAGTAGTTGAAGCAGCTCAACCTGTATTTTATAATATGTTAATTATTATGGTAATTTCATTACTTGTAGGGGGCACACTTATTTATTTTGTGACACTTTCTATTACAAGACCCTTGAAAAAATTAGTTGTTACTTCGCATGAAATTAGCGATGGGGACTTAACGCAAACAATTGAAATTCATTCTAATGATGAAATTGGGCAGCTTGCGAAAGGTTTTAATGAGATGACGCATTCATTACGCACATTAATTGGTAGAATTAATACTTCAGCAGGTCATGTTGCATCTGCATCTGAAGAACTGACGGCAAGTGTGAGACAAGCAAGTGAAGCAACAGAACAAATTACAATGGCGATGGAGCAAGTTTCAAGTGGAGCAACAGTACAAACATCAAGTGTAGAAAATGGAGCAATGTTACTTCATAATGTAACAGAGGGAATTCAACATGTAGCAAACAGTTCTTCTTCAATTGCCAATGCATCTACATATACACGTGAAAAAGCAGAAGATGGTGGGGAACTTGTCGGGAAAACAGTGAATCAAATGCATTCGATTGCAGAGTCTGTTTCACAGTCAGATGCTGTAATTCAAGCATTAAATGATAAATCAAAGCAAATTGGTGATATTTTAGAAGCGATTCAAAATATTGCAGATCAAACAAATTTACTTGCATTAAATGCTGCAATTGAAGCCGCACGAGCAGGTGAGCATGGTAGAGGGTTTGCGATTGTTGCTGATGAAGTACGAAAACTAGCAGAGCAATCTAGCGTATCATCAAGTGAGATTGGGAAATTAATAGGTGAAATACAAGAAGATATGGGCAAGACAGTGAAGTCGATGAGTAATGTGAATGAAGAAGTTCAATCTGGCCTTGTAATAGCGAATGAAACGAAACAGAACTTTGCAGAGATATTGCATTCTACAAATGAAATTGCTACGCAAATTGAAAGTATGGTAGAAACGGCAAATGGAATGTCAAAAGGTGCAAATGAGGTTTCTATTTCAGTTGGTGAAATTGCCATGACAGCGCAAAATAATGCGACAAGTACACAAAATATTGCTGCATCTGCTGAAGAGCAATTGGCTTCTATGGAGGAAATTAGTTCTGCTGCGGGTACATTGTCACAAATGGCTGAGGAATTACAAGTACTGATTGAAAGATTCAAAGTATAGTGATGAGGAGACTGTCTCAACAGTAGTTGAATGGCTACTAGGGGGATAGCTCCTTTTTGTTTTATCATTTTAACCGAGAAGATCCCTTCCTCTAAACGAAGTGAAGATGGGGGATGAATCGGTTTTTTCTT
>NZ_JBALQK010000243.1:0-1437 GCF_036965845.1 Bacillus sp. JJ1127
ATAAAAAAACAGATACATTGTTAAAATTGTATTTTTCTATATTTATTAATTCAAATTTTAAGTTGACAGTTGCCGAAATAAATACTACAATAAATCTCGAATCGAAATTGATTTTTTTGTATATTACCCTTTAGGGATTTACAGAAAAATAAATAAAAAAATTGGGGGTTCTTATAATGAGAATTAACACAAACATCAACAGCATGCGCACACAAGAGTATATGCGCCAAACACAAGCAAAAATGAGTACTGCAATGGACCGTTTATCAAGCGGTAAACGTATCAACAACGCTTCTGACGATGCAGCAGGTCTTGCAATCGCAACTCGTATGCGTGCTCGTGAAAGTGGCTTAGGAGTAGCTACTAACAACACACAAGATGGTATTTCATTAATCCGTACAGCTGACTCAGCAATGAACTCAGTATCTAACATCTTACTTCGTATGCGTGACCTTGCAAACCAATCTGCAAATGGTACAAATACAAGTGATAACCAAGCAGCTCTACACAAAGAATTCAGCGCATTAAAAGAGCAAATCGATTACATTTCTAAAAACACAGAATTCAACGATAAAAAATTATTAGATGGTTCAAACTCAACTATCGCAATTCAAACATTAGATAACGCTGATGTAACTAAGAAAATTGATATTCAATTAGCTAACGTGTCTACTCAAACATTAAATATTGATAAACTAGACATTGGTGGCGTAACACAAAAAACAATTGATGCTGTTGCAGATACATTTACTAAGCTTTCAAATACAGCTACTACTGACGTGAATGCTTTAAAAGCTGAAGTTAGCGCTGCTATGAAAGATTTCGATAAAGTAAAATCAGGTATGGCTGCAGCAGATGCTAAAGCAGTAACTGATAAATTTGATGCATTCAATGCTGCAGTTACAGCTGGTACTGGTACAGATGCTGCTGCTAAAGCTCTAGGTGCTGCATTCGATAAAACTAAAGTAACTGTTACTGCTGCAGAACCTAATGCTGCAATCGCTTCAATCGATTCTGCACTAGAAACAATCGCTTCTAACCGTGCAACTTTAGGTGCTACATTAAACCGTCTTGACTTTAACGTAAACAACCTTAAGAGCCAACAAACAAGCATGGCTTCAGCTGCTTCTCAAATCGAAGACGCTGACATGGCGAAAGAAATGTCTGAAATGACTAAGTTCAAAATCTTGAACGAAGCTGGTATCAGCATGCTTTCTCAAGCTAACCAAACTCCACAAATGGTAAGTAAATTATTACAATAATCCATTCTGTGAATATGTAAATAAACCTCTCTGCAAGCAGAGAGGTTTATTTTTCTATATCAATACAAATGAAAAAAACATACCCCCTTTCTTTTTTAGGTAGGAGAGCGCATCTATATATACATCAATTAAAAAACCGACATAAAACCTCCTCTTTTTAAGTGGGAGAGAGCAT
>NZ_JBALQK010000243.1:1526-2527 GCF_036965845.1 Bacillus sp. JJ1127
ACCCTCTTCCTGCCCCATGCACGTGAAGACAAAAGAAACAAAACGGGAGCATGTCACCTTTTGTTTTCATAACAGCGACTTATACGTTGAAAAATCAAAATAGATATATATACCTATAAGGAGTGTCTACTATGCAAATCGGAACAAACATTATGAGCATGCACGCAAGGCAGTCGTTATACGAAAATGAAAAACGAATGAACCTAGCAATGGAACATTTAGCAACCGGTAAGAAGTTAAATACTGCTTCTGATAACCCGGCTAATATTGCCATTGTAACTCGTATGCATGCAAGAGCAAGTGGTATGCGCGTTGCAATAAGAAATAATGAAGATGCCATTTCCATGCTGCGAACAGCGGAGGCCGCTTTGCAAGCAGTTACAAACATTTTACAGCGAATGCGTGATTTAGCAGTTCAATCTGCAAACGGAACGAACTCAGATAACAACCGTAATTCGCTCAATAAAGAATTTCAACAATTAACAAAACAAGTTGGATATATTAATGAAACGACAGAGTTTAATGACTTACCCGTATTTGATGGACAAAGCCGTAACATTACACTAGATGATCTCGGTCATACGTTAGATATATCGCATCAAGAAACAAACATCCCCCTCTCCCCTACAAAGAATGACATCAAGATTTCAACAGAACAAGAAGCAAAAGCGGCTATTGACAAAATTGATGATGCTCTGCAACATGTATCACTTCACCGTGCAGACCTTGGCGCAATGATGAATCGCCTGCAATTTAATATTGAAAATTTAAATAGTCAAAGTACAGCGCTAACGGATGCCGCATCAAGAATAGAAGATGCCGATATGGCGCAAGAAATGAGCGATTTTATCAAATATAAACTATTAACAGAGGTTGCCTTAAGTATGGTTTCACAAGCAAATCAAGTTCCACAAATGATATCGAAGTTGCTCCAATCGTAAAAAATAGGGAATCTATTATCCTATTTTGCAATGTTTTATATAAAATAAAAGGGAAATACA
>NZ_JBALQK010000243.1:2591-5092 GCF_036965845.1 Bacillus sp. JJ1127
TGTATTTCCCTTTTATTTTGTACCCCATTCTTCTTTAACGTGTCATCGCCATCACTTGCCCACTGCGATCAACCATGATTTTCATTGCCCCATCTTGTGCGTTATATAAGCCTAACTTATGCAAATCTTGTTTACATTCTTTGACGAAATACGGTAATGTACGAATTTGGTCAATGTCAGAACTCGTAATGAAATGAATCAGGTGATGTGTCATTTCTTTAACATCCGTAACAAGATCTTGTTTTTCACGCTGCAACCGTTCATTTTCGGCACGGAGCTTCTGCAATTCACCTTCTAGCGTATTTGTGTCATGTTCTTCTTTCATACGCTCTGCGGCCATGCTAGAAAGCTTATAAATCCCATCCATAAATTGGTGCAGTTCACGTTCTTTTTTTTCACTATGTTCACTAATTGTTTCAAAGTTATCAACAATACCTGATAGGACTGTAACAAGATTCTTTTCTACTTCTACATTAGGAATTGTTTTGCTTATTTGTTGACTTTGTTCTTGTTTCGGTTCTACTATTATTTCTTTTTCAGATACATATTTTCGCTTACGCCCTGGCTTTTGTTTCTTTATATCGTCAAATGGAATTTCTTCATTTTTTAATTTGTAATACGTATTTTGTAATTGACTTTCTGTTTTCGGAAACAGGTTTAGTTCTTTCTTACTCACATACTTTGAAATACTAGCAATGTTTAAACCGTGATGCTGACAAAATTGGTAGACCGCATATAAAAGTTCTAATTCAGATTTTAACCATGTAATATCCGATTTCTCATATGCAAATATGCCACCGTTTTCTTCAATACCAATTTGAAATAGTACCATTTTATTATATAGATCGATTAACTCTTCATACCCGATTCGGAATTGCTTTTCTATTTTTTGAAATTCCGCTTCTAATTGTATATCATTTTTTTTATTATTTGACATGTTTTGCAAAAGATTTAATACATTAATTGCTTTGTGGTGATACATAATCTGTGTCACTCCTCCTCATCCTTTCACAATTCTCATACTACTCCCATGTCTCTTTTTTAAAAAAATGGAAATTTTTCCATATCCATATTATAGCAGTTCAGAATTGTCTGTCAAACAATTAGCATACAATAATTAACATACAAAAATGTATAAAAAGTATCGAAATATAGTAAATGGTAAATCATTTTGATATCGTTAACAATCTAGCTTGATAGAGTATCTCTAGTTATGCATGAAGACATTCCATAATTAAATTATATGATACTCCTGGGGCTGTTGCACCGAAAAATCTTTACAGCTTTGCGAAATAATAAACGCTTTTACTACTATTTAAAATCCACTATTTTTCCATTTTAAATCTTTTTTCTTCTAAATGCAAAAATAAAAATTGAATCCTCCTATTACAGGCAGTAAAACCCTCAGCCCAATATTCAAAGAAAATTGAGCTGAGGGTTAACTATAAGAGCGACATACAGCCCCTCTCTCATAGAAGTTTCACTTTATAAAACAAGTTTATCAACAAGACCAATTAATTCTTGAATATCCGGTTTACTTACTTGGGCATTTGCCCCAACGGATTCACCTTTATGATACAGTTCATTTGTAATTAAAGAAGAGAAAATAATGACTGGTAGTTTGGTCATTATTTCATGATCTTTAATTACCTTTGTTAAATGGTGACCATCCATTTTCGGCATTTCAATATCTGTAATCAATAGATGAATATGCTCGAACATTCTTTCACCTTGTTCTTTTGCTAGTTTTTCAATTTGCGCTAGCGCTTCCGCACCGTTGCTGAAGAAGTTCATTTTCGTATAACCAGCTGTTGACAATGTTTCTTCTAATACTTGACGAAGCATTGCTGAATCTTCAGCGATATAAATTACTTTTTCTGCACGGTCTGTTTTTTGTTCTAGCCCTGGAAGTTTTTGTGTTTCATAACCAGTGTTACTAATTTCGCAAACGATTTTTTCATAATCTAATAGTAAAATGATTTTGCCGTCTAATTTTACAATACCAGATGTTGTTTCTTCTAGGCCCATCGATAGTGAGGCTGGCTCATCAATTTGCTCCCAAGAAATACGCTGAATGCGATGCACTTCATCTACGCGGAAAATGACTTTCATTTGATTTAATTCTGAAATGATAAATTTTGTTTGATCCAGCGGCTTCGCTGATTTTAAATTAAGCGCTGTTGCGAGGTTAATAACTGGTAAAATTTCACCCCGTACTTGGACAACACCTTCCACTGCGTGATGGGATTCCGGCACAGTTGTAACAGGGAATGGATTAATAATTTCGCGCACTTTCATTACGTTAATGCTAAATAAATTTTCACCAACAGTATATGTGACGATCTCTAGTTCATTTGTTCCACTTTCTAATAAAATGCTTTGCGCTTGTGACATATAGGTGTCGCTCCCCTTCCGATAATTCCGTATATATATTTATCAAGCTTTATTAGGCATATAAGTCATCTATTTGAATTGAATCATCGATATATAAATCCATTTTA
>NZ_JBALQK010000243.1:5246-15933 GCF_036965845.1 Bacillus sp. JJ1127
TCTCCCATCTAAAAAGAAAGGTTTTATGTCGATTTTTCAATTTGTACTTATATAGATGACCTATTTATATAAAAAATTACTCTTGTATAAACGAAGCGAGTGCCTCTAATAATACCTCTTGTGCCTCAGCAATCTCTGCTGGCATTGCCTCCCATTTTTTTGCAAGCTCTGTTTCTACCCTGATTCGAAGGCTAGGATCCATATGTGCTAGTACATATTCTTTCGTTGCTACATCTACATCAAGAAGAGAAAGTGCATACAGTTCCGAATCATTTACTTTTTGGAACAGCTGCTGCAATATAGCAGGTGCGACATGCTTTAATTTTTCAACATGAATTTCCTTATCTGAGAATAATAGCTCATATTGAATGAAAGTTATATTTTCCTTTATCACTTTAAAATAACAGTTATTCTTTTTGTCATTTACAAAGTACCCATTCGGATCAGCAATGATATTCTCAACTTTTCGAATTAAATCAGGTAAGCTATTTGCTGACATAATGGTACGTTGTTCGATTTCACTGGGGGAAATGAATGTAACTCGATATTTATTTTGTACCATATTATGTTTTGCTCCCTTCCGTTTCATTTGTATCATTCTAAGAAGCAGCTAGTAATTCAATATTGTTAAACCAAAATGCTAGCTGTTTCTCTGTAATACTTGACAAATTAATAAAAAACTCTCGGCATTTCATTACATCAACAAACGCTTGATACTTCCAATTATCCCCACTATAAATGCCGACAAAATAAAATTCATGGATTCTACCAATAACAACTTGCCTTTCCCCAAATGTATACGGAGGAACTTTCTTTATCTCAAATTGATCTGGCAAATATCGATGTTCTTCTTGTTCTATTTTAATAATTTGTCTTGCTAATTCAGGCTTATCCTGAAAAAAAGGTAATTGTAAAATCCTTTCTTGTCTTGTCATACCGAGACCCTTTCTATATATCAAATAAGCATGTAGCACCTATGAAAGATGCTACATTCATCTATATACTATCGAATTAAGTTTACAACTTCGTTTAATATATCATCCGATACTTTAATTACTTTTGTATTTCCTTGGAATCCACGTTGATACAACATTAAATCAACGAATTCAACAGCTAAGTCAACGTTAGAACTTTCTTGTGAATTCCCTTTTATTTTACCTGCGCCACCTTGATTGGCAGCACCGATATTTACAACACCTGCCGCCGCAGTTGGTTCGTAATTTCCATTCCCTACTTTCATTAATCCGTTGTCATTTGGAAACGTAGCAACTGCTAGCTGTCCAGCAACTCTCGAGCTACCATCCGAATATCTTACCAATACATCACCACCATCAGATATTTCATAGTCCTTCGCCACTGCAGCTTCACGACCAGTTGTAGCTTTCGATGTAAGGGTGTTTTCTGTAGGCATATTACTTAAGCCACTTACGTCTAACTTGATTGTACCTGTACCTCCGTTAACATTAAATGGAATGTTTACTGGTCCACCGTTTTGAAGCTTCCCTGTATTATCAAATGTAAGAGTGTTATTTGTAGCAACCTGCCCATCCACTAATACATTATATTTATACTGATTTGGTTGTGTATCTTTGCTAATTTCTATGCGTATACTTACTTTCTTTCCTGCACTGTCATACGCCTTAAACTCTTGTACCATTTCCGGCACATCTCTTGGAATATTCCCAGAAATTTTCGCCGCATCCGTTTGAACCCCTGCAATTGCTGAGTCTAATGGAACTGAAATTGGTTTTATCCCGCTTAAATAATCAACCTTACCTGTCTTTTGATCCACACCATATCCTAATACATACTGACCTTCTGTATTGACAATATAATTATCATCAGATTTATTAAACGTTCCTTTTCGTGTATATTGGGTATTTCCTCCTTGAGAGTCGCCCACTACAAAGAAACCATTTCCGTCTATTGCTACGTTTCCTTTGACACCTGTCGGGTTTATTGTACCAGTGCTATAATCTGTATTCGTTCCACTTAATTTCACACCATTACCAATACTTTTTGGATTCGTTCCAGCATACGTGCCGTCTCCTCTAGAACCTACTGTATTGTTATATAATAAATCGTCAAACATCGCTTTTTGTTTTTTATATCCAACCGTTTGTGCATTGGCAATATTATTAGAAGTAACACTTAATGCACTTTGCATCGCATTCATACCTGAAATACTTGTATATAATGATTTAATCATTTTATTTACACTCCTTATGCTCTTTTATTTTTAGATTGTTATTTTACCTCTGTATTTACTGCTGGTTTTTGTTCTGGCTTTTGTTCTGGTTTCTCTGCTGATTCTATCGCTTGATCTGATGCACTCGTTACAAAGTTCATTAATACAATTTTGTCTCCTACAACAAGTTGTACTTCATTGTTAGGAGCCAATCGTACTGCATCTACCTTCCCAGAAATCTCCGCCCCATCAGTTGAAACTCCTGTTATATGCTTGCCTAGGAACTTCATACCACCATCTAATGCTGTTGTATTCACTGTATTTTTTAAAGCATCAACAGCTTTAGTCATATTTTGTACCTGCTCCATAAGTGACATTTGCGACATTTGATTCATCATTTGGTCCATATCCATCGCATTAAATGGATCTTGATATTGTAAGCTCGTTAAAAAGAGTTTCAAGAAATCATCTTTCCCCATCACACCAGGTGTTTTTTGATCACCCGCTTTTGTAGCTGCTGTTTTATTTTGAGCTTGTGTTTGGGACGCTTGCATATGATTGGTATTTGTTGCATTCATTTCAACACCTGGCATTTAGTCTTCCTCCAATAACCCAGCAAAATCTTGTTCTGACGCTTTTTCTTTTTTAACCATCACTCGCTGTTGCTTTTGCGCCTGTTCTCGCTCTTGTTGTTGACGTTGCTGATCTTTATTCGTATAACTTAATTCAATGTGAATCTCTTTTTCTTTTAATTTAAACTTTAATTCATCAAAAATCATTTCAACTCTTTTTTTCGCATCGTGTTTTTCCATTTCAACATGAACTTGAATGGAATCACCTTGTTTTTTCATATATACGGTTAACGTTCCAAGCTTTTCAGGATTTAATTGAAACAACACTCGTTCTTGCTTTACGATCAGTTTTTGTAAAGCCTCCACTTTCGCTTCCATTTTATTTCCTAATTCCGGAAGGGAAACTTTTTGTGCTTGGAGCTGTTCACCGTCTTTTTTCAAGACATGGTCATTTCCAACAAAAATTGGATTTATACCTTGTTCTCCTTCAGAATCTACTGGTTTTTCCAACTTGTCTTCCAGGCCAACAAAAGTTTCTTTTTGTAGTTGTTCTTTTTCAGCTACAGCTTGTTCCCCGGCCAGCATTTTATTTTCTGCACTAACAGCTGCTTCCTTGTTTAATAATGGATCTGAAGCACTTTTTGTCGTTAAATCACATGATTCTATTTGAATGGATTTAGAGAGCTCAGACAGCTTTTCCGAAGAAGTTACTTTTTCTAAAATCATTTGAATTGTATCTTCTGAACATATAGCATTTTCAATATTAAACTCTTTAAAAAAGGCTTGCAGTTGCTGGATCTCTCCTGCAGGTAATTCATTTATTTTTATATTTCCATATGTTTTATACAATTCTTGTATTTTTTGTATGTATTGATATAGCAATTCTGGTTGCGCACGTAAATGCTCAATTGCCATCATTTGTTCTGATACTGCTAGCAGCAATTCTTCTGTCGTTTTCTTTTCTTCTTTCTTCTCATTTCCAGATGTTTCTTCTTGTTTTAAAGATTTTCTTGCGAGAAGATATTCTTGCCGTTCTTCCTGTGGTGCTTCCTTTTGTCCCGTTCCCTCCGTTTTTGGCTGTTTCTTGTCTTGTTCATTCATTTTGTTTAGAAATGAAGATTTCCCATCTTTCGACTGTAATTCTAGCCCTTTACCTTTTTGCGGAGGTAAACTCGGTTGCACCGGAAATATAGGTTCTATCACCGTATTCACCTCATCCATTCATACACATTTTCAAATCAAGAAGCATCTTCTCTTCTCGTTTTTCTTGTACTTTCGCAAACTTTTTACAATCTGCTTGATACATTTCATCAATCACACGTTCTTTTTCTTTGATTTGTTCTAAAAGATTTTCATTTTTTTGAATAAACCCAGTTATTTTTTGTATTTTTCGATTCCATTCTTCTATTCTTTCAGGTGAAAATGTATGAGAAGAAAGCATGCCAACCATAATCTGTTCCCCAGCCTGAACAATTTTACTGCGCGATTGAAAAACATGTAAATCATATTCTTTTTTTTGTTCTATTTTTCTTTTTTCAGCTGTTAATTCGTACACTTCTTTTAAAACATGTTCTTTTTCTTGATTGATTTGCCATTTTATCGTATCATACTGCTGCTTATTCACCTGTTTTATAACCCCCTTCTATTATAACGTTCTCTTATCCTATTATATAGTTTTTTCACAAAAAAATCTGTGAAATATTAAAAAACAAAAATAAGACCTCAAAAAGCGAGGTCTCTATACAATATGATTCATCGCTTGAACGGTATCACTAAAATGATAACTGTCGGTTCGACCTTGTTTTAAAAATGTATTTATACTATCTATTTTATTTTTGCATTCAAAGATGTAAGCATTCTCTTCATTTTCTTGAATCGTTCCTAATTTGAAGTACAATTCATTTTCTTTATAGATTGATAACGTCTTTCTTATTTCATTTGCCAGTTGCCAATGCTCTTCTGATACGATTTCTTCCATAATCCGGCTCACAGAATCTAGCACTGAAATGGCTGGATAATGATTGAGTGTTGCAAGGTCCCTCTTTAATACAATATGTCCATCTAAAATACCGCGAGCTAAGTCTGGTACAGGGCCATTTAAATCGTCACCATCAACAAGTACAGTATAAATACCTGTTATCGATCCTTTTTGCGTCTTACCGGAGCGTTCGAGTAATTTCTTCATATAACTTTCCATAAGAAGTGTTTTCCCGCCAATCGGTAATTCCTTCACCGCAATATCAACACTTCGTCTTGCATCCGCAAAACGGGTAACAGAGTCCATCATAAGCAGTACATTATTTCCTTGATCGCGGAAATATTCAGCGATTGACGTTGCTAGCTTTGCAGCACGCAGCTGCATAAGATGACTTTCATCGGAAGTTGCTACCACAACAACGCTTTTTTTCATACCTTCTTCGCCCAGTTCTTTTCGAATAAAGTCTTTTACTTCACGACCGCGTTCCCCTACTAAACTAATGACATTAATATCCGCCTTCGCATTTTTTGCAATCATGCCAAGCAGTGTTGATTTCCCAACACCCGAACCAGCAAAAATACCAATCTTTTGCCCGATGCCAATGGTTAGCATGGAATCAATGGATTTAATACCCGTTTCAAATACTTCGGTAATCTCTTCCCTTTCAAATGCATGGATAGGAGGCGCGTCTAATTGTACTTTTTGAAGCGGTACACTCTCACTTGATTCGTTTAAAATCTCCCCATTCGCACTTAACACTTTTCCTAGTAAATGATTCCCACGAGGTACGGCAACATCTTCAGCAATTAACGTTACAGAATCGCCATAGCATACTTTTTCAGTCTGTTCAAATGGAAGCAGCATATTGTTTTCTTTTTCAATTGCAATGACTTCACATAAAACACGATGTTCACCAACAAGACAAACATCACCAATCTTTGCTTTCGGCCCTTTGGAAGTAAAGAACTGTTCCTGTACACTATGAACTTTTCCTGTTTTCGTATAAAACGGCGCATTGATAAATGCATTCCATTTGTTATGTTCATTCATCAACATACCGCTCATACCTCCTCGAATACCTTTTGTTCTTCCCATCTTTGACGAAGCTTCTCAAATATAGGTGCAAACTTAAATTCGAAAAACTCTTTTTCTTCTTCAATGACAAACTCGCCAAATTCCATGGAAAAATCATATTTCCATTCTACAAGTTGCAGGAGCCAATATTCTTTCGTATTTTCCTTTTCCGCTTCAATCCGTTCAAATGTTTCTGGATGCACCGTAATAATTAACTTTTCAAATGAAGTCGGGAGCGTTTCAACAATTCCTTTTAAAATAGGAAGAATATCTAACCCATGTGTATCAATTGCTTGATTAACAACTTTTTCGGCAAGCTGAAGTGATTGATCCCATAGTAACTCTGCCCACTCATATGCCGTTTCTTGTTGCTTCTGCTGAAACTGCAGACGCGCTGCTTCCAGCTGTTCAATTTGCTCATGAACATGCATTTTGAATTGTTCTTTTTCCTCTAGTAGTTGTTTTCGTTCCGCCTGTAACATTTGCTGGTCTTTTCTGAACTGGCTCATTTCAGCATGCAGCGCTTCTTGCTGCGCAATTAATTCTGCATAATCGACTTCTATTTCTACTTCGATTTCTTCCTGTTCTACGTGAACTGGAGGCTTCGGAAATTGTAATTCATACGTTTCTTCAGAAAAAGAAACAGAATTCTTGGGAATTCTGTTTTTAAATAAGGACATCATCTTCACCTCTTTGAATGACAATTCTTCCTTCTTTCTCTAGCTTTTTCACCGTACCTGTAATCGTTTGCTGTGCTTTTTCAGCCTCCGTCATCTTAATCGGTCCTAAGCCATCTAATTCTTCAAGGATCATATCTTTACGGTTTGCAGACATACATGTAAATAATTTCTCTTTAATTTCTTCTTTCGCAATTTTCAATGCTTTCGCAAGAACGCCGTTATCTGTAATTTCTTCTAATACACGGCGAAGCGCAAGAGAATCAAGGCCAAGTAAGTCTTCAAAGACAAACATATTTTCTTTAATTTTTTCGGATAGTTCATAATCCACTTCATCAAGTTTTTGAAAGACTGTTTTTTCCACACCACGTGAAACGTTGTTTAAAATATTAACAATCGTTTTCAGACCATCTGTTTTATTAATCGCACTAAATGCCATCATATTTAATTTCGATTTTAATAGCTCGCCGATTTGACCAATTAGATCGCTATCTACTTGCTCTAGTTTGGCAATCCCCATTACTGTTTCCACACGCTTATGATCTGGTAATTTCTCAATTAATTGAGAAGCAAGCTGCGGCTTAATATAAGATGCAATAATGGCAATTGTTTGTGGTGATTCATCATTTAATACAGTCAGAAGCGGTTCTAAGTCAGTAAGTGAATTCAGGAACTCAAACGGATTATCTTTGTTATACCAAAGATCTTCTAATAGTTTTTCCAGTTCATCTTCCGGCATATTTTTAAATATACGGCGAATATATTCTTTATCTGGTGTAACTAAGTTGAGCTCTTTCACATTTAATTCATATAAAAATTGTCCCATTACATTTTCTAATGTTTCAGGTTTATACGCACGAAACTTAGCAATCTCGCGAAGCAATACTTCTTTTTCCTCAGCTGTCATATATTCAATGACTTTCGCTGCCACTCCTTCGTCTAATGTACGAATGATAATGGCAGCTTTTTCTTTGGAGGAGATTTCATCTAACATCGTTTTTCCTCCCTCACTGTCCGTTTAACCATTTTTTAATAACTTTCGCAGTACCTTCTACATGCTCTTTTGTAGCTTCCTGCACTTGTTCATCTAGCGTTGGTTCCGCTGGTTCTGCTGGTTCTGGCTCTTCCTCTGGAATTTCCATAATGACTTCCTCAGTAGCAGCCACTTCTTCTTCCGCAAATGGCTCATATTCTTCTAGTTCTTCTTCATCCTCTTTCTTACGTTTCGCTAAGAAGTACCATAATAAACCACCTAGTGCGAGAAGCCCTCCAGTTATTCCACCAATTAACCACCAGTTGAAACCACTTGGTTCTGGTTCTTTTGTTTTTTCTGCTTTCGGTTGATCAAATTGAACCGTAACAACATTTACTTGACCGTTTGTAAATTGTCCATTTGGATCTACTTGTAAACCAGCTGCTGTTCCAATGGCTTCTTTAAAAGTTGTCATATCAATTTTTCGTTTTACTAACGTATCATTATCCACCCAAACAACAACGTTTGTCTTTGTTAATTCTGGATGCTTTTTAATCGTTTCAACCGTTTTATCAATTTCGTAGTTTTCGATTTTGTTACCGCTGTTGTTGTCATACACGACTTTTCCATTTTGATTATTGCTTGTACCGTAGTTTGGCACTTGGCCATTTGCGGTAATACCAGCAGCCTGCTTCGCATCCGCACCTTCTTGCGCTGTGGAACGCTCCTGCTGATCTTGTTTACTACGAAGCACACCTTTATCACCATATTTTTCTGACTGGCGTGTTACTTCATCATAATTTACATTTACCTTCGTATTGACCTTAAACTCATTTTGTTTAAACATCGTTGATAATGTTGCATCAATATCTTGTTTCAGCTTACTTTCAATTTGCTGCTGCATCTCTACTTCTTTCTCATATGAAGATGAGCCTGCATTATGAGATGCTTCTGCTCCTTTTGACACGATGCCTTTTTTACTATCGATAACGCTGACTTCTTCTGGTTTCACACCTGGAACTGCTGCACTAATCATCTGCTGAATTCCTGCAACTTGATCCTCTGTCAACGTTTGCCCGCGTTTTACACCAACTGTAATCGCAGCCGTTCCTTTTGCTTTTTCTTCATCGAAAATCGTTTCTTTTTCTGGCAAGGTAATTTGAACGTTTGCGCTTTCCACTGTCGCAAAGTTTCTAACAATATCTTGCTCCAATTGTTTCTTCGTACCGACAAGCTGTTTCATCTTCTTGTCTTGTTCACTTGATCCAAGTGAGCTTTCTAATAAAATCTCTTCTCCGCTTTTAGAGTTAAATGGTAAACCCATTCCATTCATTTCTTTTCGAATCCACTGAGCATCTTTCTTTTGAACCCGAATCGCTCCATCGTTTGCTAGCTGATAATCGACACCTAGCTTTGATAATTCTGCTGTAATCTCTTGTTTATCTGCATCATTTAAATTTTGATATACAACAACGTATTTATCTGGCAAGGTGAAATATAAAAGTACTCCTGTTGCAATCGCTAAAAGCGCAGCGCCAATGACCATCTTATGCCACGTTTTTAACGATCGGAAAACATTCTTTATCTTTTCCATTTAAACACACCCGTCCATTTTCCTAAATTTGCATATTAAGTAGCTGTTTATAGTTTTCAATTAGATTATCACGTACAACAGCCGCTGTTTTCATTTGTGATTCAGCTTTCTTTTGTTGAATGAGGACATCATGTGTCTCTCCCACACCTTTTGTAAGCAAATCATATACTGCTGTTTGAGCATTGTTTTGCGTTTGATTCATATCTTCCAATAAATCAATAAACTTCTTACCTTCAACCGTAGATGTTTGTGAAGTTTTCGGCGCGCCAATTGGTTGGATTGTCCCAAATGGTTGTGTATTCATCACTGATTCGATTTTCATACTTTCCCTCTTCCCTATTATCCTCGGCCGATTTCTAAATCTTTATCGAGCATTTTTTTATTTGCATTTAGTACACTTGTATTCGCCTCATACATTTTTTGTGCGACCATTACATTCGTCATTTCAGCTGTCATATCAACATTTGGATAGCGAACATATCCTTCTGCATTCGCATGTGGATGTGACGGATCATAAACAAGATTTTCCTTTGGATCTGATTCAATACTTTTGATTTTAACTCCATTATTCGGAGTTTGGTTCAACATACTTGCAAAATTATTATTTTCCTCTAATACAACGCTACGGCGACGATATGGCTCTCCATCTGGCGCTCCTGTTGTATTGACGTTAACAATATTATCAGAAGTAACTTCCATCCACTTTCGCGCAGCTGTTAATCCTGATCCACTTGCATTAATTGCCTGAAACATAGTTGTCACTCCTTTTTCCTTAACGTCCTCGTGCCGCTTGATCGATTGCATACTGCGTATTAATTGAATTGATTGAAATACCATATAACTGATTTGTTTTCAGTAAATCTATCATTTCTGTTGTTGCATCGACACTGTTTCCATCTTTATTTGTTTGCATCGATTTCGTCTGAATCTTTGCGTATGTATTTTTCGCATTTGCTGTCGGCAAATGCATATTACTTGTTTGATATAAATCAGGATTTGTCTGCAAATCAGCTTTATTTTTTTTGTACAATTTATTGCTCATATGCATCTGTTCAGCAAATGTAACATCCTGTGCTTTATATCCTGGTGTATTTGCATTTGCAATATTACTAGAAACTGTATTTCGTTTTGTTACTAAATAGTTCATATAGTGACCTACGTCACTAATCAAATCTGGCATATTCCACACCCTTTCTTTTCCATCATTCTCTTTTATGAGCACAATGATCCGCTGATGGAAGTTTCACTTCATGATCCATTTTCATATATGTATCTATTTATTAAAATAATAACTATTATGTATCCTACAATATTTTATGTCATTTTTCCAATATTGTCTTTAGAAAAATAAAAAAATATAAAAAAAGAATACAAAAAACAATATAAGAAGAAAAAGCGACTATTCAATCCTTCGGACAAAACCGCTTTGCTTCTGCCTATATTCATAAAGTGACACCTCTATCAACGAAATGTTTTTACTTAGTAATTTTATATACACCAACTTTAATTTTTCAACATATAAGTCGCTGCGATGCAGAATAAAACATGACCTGCACTTGCATTCTCTCTTTACTTTCAACCTTGCATGGGGCAGAAACAGGCCCTGACCGCTTCTATGCATGGCCAGATGC
>NZ_JBALQK010000244.1:0-1373 GCF_036965845.1 Bacillus sp. JJ1127
GACTATCTTCTTCTTTGACCTTGACGATGTAAAGATATTGTTGTTATGGTTAAATTTGAAAAATAGGTAGATTAAAAGGAGTTTTAGTGATGAAAAGGTTAAAGTGGGGAAGAGTAACCATACTATGTGCTATTATTTTGGGTATATGTTGGTTCTTTTTTTATGGGGGTCTAGAGAAGGAAGATACCAATGTTGTAAAAGCAAAGGAAAAAATGATAATAGATGGTTCCTCTCTACAAGTAGCAGAGTTACCAAAGACAGGGCTATCTGAAAAGGTAATTCCACAAAAGTATGTACCAGTAGTAGAAGCAAAAGCAGCGATGATTATTGATGCAAGTGATGGAGAAGTTATTTATAAAAACAATGAGACTGAAACCTTTGCCCCGGCAAGTATGTCGAAAATGATGACAGCATATCTTCTTTTAGAAAATATACATACAGGAAAAGTCCATTGGGAAGATCCGGTGAAAATAAGTGCAAAATCAGCACAAACAGAAGGTGCTAGAATTCCGGTGCAAATGAATGATACATTAACGGTGAAAGACTTATTCCACGCTTTAATGATTGAATCTGCTAATAATTCGGCAGTTGCTTTGGCTGAACATGTAGCAAAGACGGAGCAAAATTTCGTTCAACTTATGAATCAAAAGGCGAAGGAATTGGAACTCTCAGATAATACCAAGTTTGCAAATGCTTCTGGTTTGCAAGAGCCCGATGGAAGTGAAACAAAGATGCCAGCAGCTGACGTAGCAAAATTGGCATACCGTCTTATTAAAGATTATCCAGAAATATTAGAAGTAACACATTTACCTCAGAGTCAATTAGCATTTAAAAATACAGTTGTTACAAGTACAAATGAAATGTTGAATGCAGCGAATAAAGATCTTTATATAGAAGGAATGGATGGACTGAAAACTGGCTTTACTGATAGTGCTGGATATTGTTTTACAGGGACTGCGAAACAAGGAGATAAACGACTTATCACGGTTGTTATGGGAACAAAGAGTCAAACGAAACGTTTTACAGAAACCAGTAAACTGATGTCTTATGGATTCCAGATTGTTAAGTAGGGAAAGAAATAATTATAGAGGAAAACAGCTTATTTGAAACCCGAAAGGAGTGAAAATAGGCTGTTTTTATTTTTGCCTATATTATGTTTATAACTTGTAAGGATCTTTTTCATTTATATGATCTAGTTGCTTATTAATAGTATTTTTTAGGCTGTTCATTTTTCGTTCGATAACGGGAACTTTTTTGAACGTTAATAATGACAGCAGGCGTATACATGCGTAGTAAATTTCAATATGGTGTTTGGAACGATTATCAATAATGTGCTCCATAAATAAAAAATACCTCCTATATAAATCCATTTT
>NZ_JBALQK010000244.1:1490-3425 GCF_036965845.1 Bacillus sp. JJ1127
GGCCAGATGCTCTTTCCCACCTAAAAAGAGGGGGTTTATGTCGGTTTTTTAATTGATGTATATATAGTATTTCGATGTACAGTGGTCATTTTACCATGTTTAGGTTATATATTCCATTTTAGATTAGAAAATCCCGAAATAATCCCCAATATTTTTTCCAATGAGAAGCAGCGTTACGAGGATAAATAAAACTCGTACGTAAGAGACTCCTTTCTTTATAGCGAAATTTGATCCTACGAGAGCTCCGAGAATCATCGCTACTCCCATCGGAAGTCCATATGCAAAATTGACAGCATCTAAATAGAGAAAAATGATAAGTGCAGCGATGTTGCTACTAAAATTTAAAATCTTTGCATTTCCTGCTGATTGAACAAAATCAAATCCAATGATCAAAAATGTAAATAACAAAAACGATCCTGTTCCCGCACCGAAAAAGCCATCATAAAATCCAATAATGAAAATAACAATAGAAAAGATAATGCTCTTTTTTACAGTCATCCCGCTATATGTTGCATCTTTTCCCCAATCTTTTTTCATGATCGTGTAAATAGCAACAGCAATTAATAGTACTAGTACTAACGGTTTTAGTATTTCAGATGAAATATGTTTAACCACAAAAGCACCAAGTATAGAGCCGATAAAAGTTAACGGAAATAACTTAGAGACTAATTTGAAATTGACATTTCCAGACCGAATAAATGAAATGGTACTCATAAGTGCCCCCATTGAGCTTGCTAGTTTGTTTGTTGCAATAGCTGTTGAGGGTGGAAGTCCGGTGAATAACAAAGTAGGTATAGAAATTAATCCACCACCACCCACTACAGAATCGATAAATGCAGCTAAAAAACCTGCCACAATTAAAAAAAGCATTGTATAGAGATTGATGTCCTCCATATGTATTTCCCCCATCCTAATAAAGATAGTCACTACTAAGATAGTACCTATTTATTTGTTGTATGTAAACAAAAATTTTAATCATTTTGTTCTCATGTTTACTACATCTATTTTTATGGTTACTATTAAAGTAATAACTACTGTCAATATTTTAATGGGAATGAAACAACTAGGAGGCTTATGATGGAAGATTTATTACAAAAGATTCAAATGCTTGGCTTAAATCAGTATGAAACAAAGGCTTATGTTTCATTAGTTCAACAAGGAGCTTCTAGCGCTTATCAAGTTAGCAAAAATTCTGGAGTCCCTCGCGCACGTATATATGAAATATTGAATGCTCTTGAGCAAAAAGGTATTGTAATGAAAGAAGAGATCAATGAAGCAGTGCAGTATTCGCCTTTACCTGTGGATGTGTTTTTAGAAACAGTAAGAGAGAAATGGGAAGAGACATATACATACGTAGAAAAAGAATTAAAAGTATTTGAAAAGAAAGAACCTGAGGCAGATCCGAGAGTAACTACCTTAAAAGGGGAAGAAAATATATTAGCTTTTTGCAAAATATTAATTCGAAGAGCTCAAAAAAAGGTTATTTTATCAATTTGGGATACGATGTATGAAAAGCTATTAGTAGATTTACAGGCAAAAGAAAACGAATGCAGTTTGAAAGGGATCGTTTTTCAAGTCGAAAACTCATTGCAAGGGTTAGAAATCCATCGGAAAACGAGCTATGTTGATAATATTGGAGATCATAAATGGTTCATCTTATCAATTGATGGAAAAGAAATGATATATGGTCATTCAATAGAACAAAAAGGGAATGCTTTCTATACGGATGACCCAGTCCATGTATATTTGTTAGAAAATTATATATGGCACGATATATTAGTGAATCGTTTGGTGAGGGACAGTGATCAAAATATGGATTCTTGGATTGCACCAGAACGAGATAAGTTCTTTTCTATATAAGATTAAGAATTGAAGCAGTGTGGGAGTATCTGATGGGAAACTCCCATTTATTCTATATATACATCAATTAACAAA
>NZ_JBALQK010000244.1:3546-6516 GCF_036965845.1 Bacillus sp. JJ1127
TCTGCATAGCAGGGATGTAGATGCCGAAAAATGAAAATGGATTTATATACTTAATTTGAGATCAAATTGTTACTGTTAGTGAATAGTAGGATAAATATGATTTTTGGGACTAGTATATAGTTGATAAATAGTTAGATTTTTGTAATGATAAGAGGGTGACTCATAAAAAGAACTTTTTATTTGAAAGCCTTGACGCCATTTAATAGGACAAGTAGATTTTTTCATCCCACTATTTGCAGGTAGTAAGACCCTCACCAAAAAACTGAGCGGAAGCAAAGAAGATAGGTGAGAGAGCAACTGCCCTTAAAACCCCGATTGGTAAAGGCTAATAACCGTGTGGGATGAAGAAAAAACATTGGTTAAAGTTTTACTTTATTTTGGATAATGAGATGGGGGATAGAGACTTCACTTTCATTTTGTAATCAAAAATAGTGAATGTTTTATCATAAAAACGTTGTCTTGGAAGTAGAAGTTCACATGAAGTTCACACAAAGTTCACGTCGATCGTTTATAATAAACGACGTGTGAAAAATAAAACTCTTGCCAAAAAATGGAACTTAATACATATTTAATTTTAGTAATATTGTAGATTAGTAAGTTCGTTTTTTTAAAGAGGGTAGTAGGGAAAGGAAGTAAAGACAACTTATGAAGAAAGTACTAGCAGGTTTAGCAGCAGCTTCTGTAGCTGGCGTAGCAGTTCCTGGAATGGATTCTGCTCATGCACAAGTTTCATCTGATGCGCTAAAAGAAATCAATGGACAAACTCAAAACCAAACAATTGAAACAAATGTAACTGAAACAAAAGCAGTAGACACAAATTCTGAACTAAAATACACAGTAACAGCTGATGTACTGAATGTTCGTTCAGGTGCTGGCACAGAACATAACATTATTTCTAAAGTAAAAGAAGGACAAGTTCTACAAGTAATCGGTCAAGAAAACGGCTGGTTTAAAGTGAATGTAAACGGTCAAACAGGTTATGTAAGTGGAGACTTCGTAACAACTGGTGGAAAACAAGGAACTACTGTTCAACAAGGAACAGGTAACTATACAGTAAATGTTTCTTCACTTAACGTACGTACAGGCCCTAGCACATCTCATACTGTTTTAGGTTCTGTAAGTAAAGGGCAAACAGTACAAGTTGTAGGTGAAGTACAAGATTGGTTTAAAGTTAACTACAATGGTGAAACTGGATACGTAAGCAAAGACTTCGTAACAAAAGGTGGTACAGCTGTATCTAACCAAACAGAGAAGCCAGCTGCTAACAATAATGTTACACTTCAAACTGGTGGATCATATGTTGTTAATACAGGTGCTTTAAAAGTACGTACAGGTCCAGCTACATATAACGCTGTAATTGGCGGCGTAACAAACGGTCAAACACTACAAGTTACTGGTGTAGAAAATGGCTGGTATAAAATTAATCATAATGGCAGAACTGGTTACGTAAGTGCTGACTATGTGAAGTTTGTAAAAGGTGGTACAGCAAATGTAACTACGCCTTCTCGTCCAACTACTGGCGATGAGCAAGGAAATACACAAACAGAAAAACCAACAACACCATCTAGTAATGGATCATCAATTGTGTCTATTGCACAATCGCTAAATGGTTCACCATATGTATATGGTGGTACAACACCATCTGGTTTTGACTGCAGTGGCTTCGTTTACTACGTATTAAATAAAGCGGGCCATTCTGGTGGACGCCAAAATGTTGCTGGTTACTGGAACAGCAAGGAGCATACTAGCAACCCACAGCCAGGCGATTTAGTCTACTTTAAAGGTACTTCTGGTGCAGGTATGACTCATATGGGTATTTATTTAGGGAATGGTCAGTTCATCAGTGCAGAAACTGAAAAAACGGGTGTGAGAATTAGCTCAGTAAATAACTCTTACTGGAGTCAACATCTAGCAGGTTACACAAAAGCATAATAAGAGAATTTTATTCTTAAATATTATAAGGAAAAGCTTTCTAGGAAACTAGAAAGCTTTTTTCTATTTTATAAATTTGTAGAGTAAGTAAAATATGGGTGTTTACTTTTTTGATTGCATTTATACATCCAGTAGAAATTTTGAATACAAATCATGAAAATAGTTAGGACGAAATAAATTTGCCGCATGTCCAGCTAATGGGATTTCTTTATATAAAACGTTTGGAAGAATAGACTTTAAGTCAAATAGACAAGACTTGTAGAGGTGATCATGTTCTCCCATTACCCATAAAATAGGATGTGTTAGCTCTTTTAAACGAGATTTTAAGTCGAATTCTAAACGGTGCTTGAGTGATTCAACAATAATGGATGAGTGTAACTGTAACCCAAAGCGATAATAAATATTTTTTGAAATGACCGCAAAAGGATTTGCTTTCAATATACCGCTTGGAAAAATTGTATTTGCATATTGATAAAGCCAAGTAGAATAGTCATTTTCTCTTTTATCCCAAAATTTTTGAAAAACATTATATAAAAGGGATGGATTATTGTAATGTCCACCAATATGGCAAAGACTTAATACCTTTTCAGGATATGTGTGTGCAAAAATAGTAGCAATATAACAACCATAGCTTAGAGCGCAAATGTGAGCCTCTTTAATTCCTTCTTTTTCATAAAGATCTGACAACTGCTGTACTAATTGATCTAAAGAAAATTCTATTGCTTGTCCTTTGTCTTCACCATGTCCTAGTAAATCATACGTTATTATATTGTAGGAAGAAGAAAAACGTTTATATTCTTTTTTAAAGGCACGACGGTTTCCGACCAATCCATGAATGAATATAATCGTTTTCTTTTCGGAATTCTTGTTTGTTTGCAAAGGGATACTCCTTTCACTCGATGAAGATTCATAAGGTTGATGTGATATTCCTATAGTAGGTTATAAAAATACTTATATATTTGAATCATTATTTTACAACTCACTTTTATTTAAAAGAAAGAATAATAATTTATATAAGTACCAGGTAATAATATCAGA
>NZ_JBALQK010000245.1:0-2635 GCF_036965845.1 Bacillus sp. JJ1127
ATGAATATACATTCAAAAAGAGTATTTTCGATTTTTTCAATTATAATGATTTTTATGTTTACGATAGGCCAGAGTTTGCTACCTATAATAGCAAAGGCACAAGAATTAAATACAACAGGATTTGTGGATAGTTTTACAATTGAGAAAACAAAACTACAATACGGAGAGCAGACTAAAATAAATGTAAATTTTAGTGATAAATCCGGAAATAAAATGAAGGCTGGAGATACACTAACATTAACGTTACCTCCGGAATTAGTAGGATTTAGTGGAACGATTCCATTAAAAAATGACGAAGGGACTGATTTTGGTACTTGTCAAATCACGACAACGAATGTCGTATGTACATTTACTGACGTGGTTGAGAAACTTCAAAATATTAGAGGACATTTTAATTTTACAGTTTCAGGAATGAATGTACCGACGGGAGAAACAAAAACAATCGAAACAAATCTAGGTACAGATTTAGCAAAGCAAGCGGTAACGATTAGCGGCCCAACTGGTAGTACAGAACCTACATTGTTTTTCTACAAATCAGGCGATATTCAGCCAAGCAACACCGATGAAGTACGTTGGTTCTTGGCTATAAACAATAAAAAACAGCAGTTAAATACTGATATTGTTTTGTCTGATAGTGTGCAGCCCGGTCAAACACTTAATAAGAATAGTTTTTATATAGCAATTAATAATGGAACTACGTCTTTAAATTTAACACTTCAACAATTTCAAGATCAAGGTTATGGAACGATTACTTTTACTGGTGATAATTCATTTGATGTCTTGATTGATAAGGATAAAGCAAGCGGTAATTCTTTTACGGTTGGCTATACAACTGCTATAACTGAAAGCGGAAAGACTCAAGAATCTTTTTTTAATAATTATAAGATTAATTACCAAATTGTTAACGAAGCTCCAGTATCGAATGAAAATAGTACATGGGTTAAGAATATAAGCATGGGTGGCGGTGCGCAAGGTGATTTGCCGCCTAAAGGAACGTTAAGAATTGTTAAGCACATTGAAGGAAATCCAGAAAAATTCATCCCAAATGTTACGTTTAAGTTGTATAAGGAATCGGGTGAGCAAATCGGAGATACATATACAACAGGTGCACAAGGTATTACTGAAATTCCTAATTTAGATCCAGGAAATTACTATGTGCAAGAGATTAAAGCTCCAGTTTATGTGGATTTTGACCCTCAAACAAAAATAAGCTTTACAGTTGATGGAAATGCTGAAAAGGGTGTAAAGCTGATGATTCCGAATAAGGTAAAAACCACATCCGTTTCAGGAACAAAAACATGGAATGATAACAATGCGATAGATCGCCCGAAAACGATTCAAGTAGACTTACTCCGAAATGGTCAAAAGATTGATACGAAAGAAGTAACAGCGGAAAATGGTTGGAACTATACGTTTGCAAATGTACCTGCATATGATAATGACGGTAATGCCTATACGTATACAGTAAAAGAAAAACCGGTAGCAGGATACAAATCGGAAGTAAATGGCTACAACATTACAAATACAAAAGAAGTGAAAACCACATCCGTTACAGGAACAAAAACATGGAAAGACGACAATGCGACAGATCGTCCGGACAAGATTCAAGTAGACTTATTACAAAATGGACAAGTGATCAACACACAAGACGTAACAGAGGCAAGTGGTTGGAACTATACATTTGCAGATTTAGCACAATATGATGCAAATGGTGTTGCCTATACGTATACAGTAAAAGAAAAACCGGTAGCAGGATACAAATCGGAAGTAAATGGCTACAACATTACGAACACAAAAGTAGCGAAATTAACAGTAGAAGGAACGAAGACGTGGAAAGACGGAAATGCGACAGACCGTCCAGTAATGATCAAAGTAGACTTACTACAAAATGGAAATGTAATCCAAACACAAGACGTATTAGCAGTAATGGGTTGGAAATATATATTCGCAGATTTAGAAACATATGATGCGAATGGAGTAGCCTATCAGTATGAAGTGAAGGAACGTCCAGTAGCAGGGTATCAATCTAGCGTAAGCGGTTATGACATCACAAATACAAAAGTAGGTCAAACAACAGTAGAAGGAACAAAAACGTGGAAAGACGACAATGCGACAGATCGTCCGAAAACAATCAAAGTAGATTTACTGCAAAATGGTCAAGTAATCAACACACAAGACGTAACAGCAACAAATGGTTGGAAATATGAATTCAAAGATTTAGCGGCATATGATGCGAATGGCGCTGCGTATAAGTATGAAGTGAAAGAACAGCCAGTAGCAGGATACAAATCGGAAGTAAATGGCTACAACATCACGAATACAAAAGAAGCGAAAACAACAGTAGAAGGAACAAAAACGTGGAAAGACGACAATGCGACAGATCGTCCGAAAACGATTAGAGTAGACTTACTGCAAAATGGTCAAGTTATTAATACACAAGACGTAACAGCAACAAATGGTTGGAAATATGAATTCAAAGATTTAGCGGCATCTGATGCGAGTGGCGCTGCGTACAAGTATGAAGTGAAAGAACAACCAGTAGCAGGATACCAATCCGAAGTAAACGGTTATGATATCACGAATACAAAAATCAAGGACGGAACAGTTGTAGATCCGAAACCGGATCCAAAACCAG
>NZ_JBALQK010000246.1:0-748 GCF_036965845.1 Bacillus sp. JJ1127
ATGAATTCAAAGATTTAGCTGCGTACGATGCAAACGGCAAAGCGTACAAGTATGAAGTAAAAGAACAACCAGTGACAGGATATCAATCAGAAGTAAATGGCTACAACATTACAAACACAAAAGTAGCGAAATTGACAGTAGAAGGAACGAAGACGTGGAAAGACGGAAATGCAACAGACCGTCCGGCAATGATCAAAGTAGACTTACTACAAAACGGAAACGTGATCAAAACACAAGACGTACTAGCAGTAATGGGTTGGAAATATATATTCGCGGATTTAGATGTATATGATGCGAATGGAGTAGCGTACAAGTATGAAGTGAAAGAACAACCAGTAGCGGGATACCAATCCAGCGTAAGTGGTTATGACATCACAAATACAAAAGTAGGCGAAACGAAAGTAGAAGGAACAAAGACTTGGAACGATAACAACGCAACAAATCGTCCAAGCTCGATTAAAGTAGATTTACTACAAAACGGTAAAGTAGTAGACACAAAAGAAGTAACAGAGGCAACAAATTGGAAGTACGCATTTGAAAATCTACAAGCATACGATGCGAATGGAATAGCTTACACGTATACAGTGAAAGAACAACCAGTAGATGGATATCAATCTGAAGTCAAAGGTTATGACATCACAAATACAAAAGTAGGAAAGACAACAGTAGAAGGAACAAAAACATGGAAAGACGACAATGCGACAGATCGTCCGAGCATAATTAAAGTAGACTTACTACAAAATGGTCA
>NZ_JBALQK010000246.1:827-1061 GCF_036965845.1 Bacillus sp. JJ1127
GGAAATATGAATTCAAAGATTTAGCAGCATACGATGCAGATGGCACTGCTTACAAGTATGAAGTAAAGGAACAACCAGTAGATGGTTACAAAACAGAAGTACACGGTTATGACATTACAAACACAAAAGTAGGTCAAACAAAAGTAGAAGGAACAAAGACGTGGAAAGACGACAATGCGACAGATCGTCCGAAAACAATCAAAGTAGACTTACTCCAAAATGGTCAAGTGATTA
>NZ_JBALQK010000247.1:0-2682 GCF_036965845.1 Bacillus sp. JJ1127
AAACAAAGAATCAAACACAAGTACAAATAACGATTCAAGAGTTCCACCTACTAAAGAGAATGATAAAACGATAGCGTTACTTCCTAAAACAGGGGGAACACCAACGGAATTTATTTCAATATTTGTAGGTATGTTGTTGTTAGTTTTTGGGGTATTCTTATTTGGCCGTCAACGAGGTTAATAAAAAAACATGCCAAATGCTGAAAAGCACTTGGCATGTTTTTTATTATATATAGAATACAAGTTTTGATGATAAAGTACACTTGAATAAAACGTTACGTTTTCAAAAGGGAATGTCGGGCTTTTTTTGTAAGTGAACTCTATATAGAACCCACTTCTAGTAAATATATATGCCACGAAGTTGATAGTACATATTGTGTAATATATTTCCTTAAGTATCATCATTTTAGTCTAATAATTAATGGAAGTAAATATATTGTCGTGAAATGTCGAAAAAACTTTTAAAATAACACATCTTTTATAAAAACAAAGCAGAAAGAATTGACTTTGAATTGAGTTTATATTAACATCATCAAGTGTGTTATTCCCCATTCTTTATTGTTTATTATAGTAATCGATGAAGAATGTACAGGAAAGAAATTCAGTGAAATTAAAAATATCCTCTAATGTATAGTGATTATTTTGTCGAAAAAGTAATGGAAATCTTGTTTTTTTATTCGATAATATTATGAATACCTTAAATTGAACTATATATTCAAAAAATGGAAATTCATAAAATTGCTCTGAAGTTAATGCGACACTACTAATAATTGTTTTATCGAGTCACGATATATACTCCTCTTGCTTAATAGTGAAAATTCTATAATATTGCCTTTAAGGTATATGCATTTCTTGTAAAATAGGATCAAATTATATTGCACCACACTACGTTATACTATTCTTCAAAGTAAAATATATTGATTTTTGGATACTATTTAAAAGTGAAGATAGTGTTATTTCCCAAATTACTATTCTATATTTAATGAAAAAATTTGTAAATCAAGATTTATATAAAGATTTTACTTAATTATTCTAATAGATTTGTTAGGTTAAGCAAATGAAATTTGTTTTCAAAATACAGATAATTACAAAAAATAGAAATAACTTCTCTCTTATAATGAAAAATGAGCTGTATATTATTTGAGAAGAAGATTACATAAATAGTTCAATATCACAATAGTTCTTGTGAGAGAGGTGACAAAGACTTGCGTGAAGCCTTATGGATTGGTTGAAGAAAAGAGTATTCAAGTTGAGTAGAATATCATAATAATGTGATATGAATATAAAATATAGGGGGATGCCATGAATATACATTCAAAAAGAGTATTTTCGATTTTTTCAATTATAATGATTTTTATGTTTACTATAGGTCAGAGTTTAATGCCTATAATAGCGAATGCACAGGAGTTAAGTACAACAGGATTTGTGGATAGTTTTACGATTGATAAAACGAAACTAAAATACGGAGAACAGGCTAAAATAAATGTAACTTTTAGTGATAAATCTGGAAATAAGATGAAGTCTGGAGACACACTAACGTTAACACTGCCTCGGGAATTAACAGGATTTAATGGGACGATTCCATTAAATGATGAGCAAGGTAATAATTTTGGTACTTGTCAAGTAAATGCAGGTAATGTGGTATGTACATTTAATGATATGGTTGAGAAACTTCACAATATTAGAGGGCATTTTAATTTTACAGTTCAAGCTAGTAATGTAGGAACGGATCAAACGAAAGATGTTGCAACAAATTTAGGGACAACTTTAGATAAGCAAACTGTAACGATTGCTGGTCCAACTAGTGGTGGTGGTACAGGCTCTAAACCGTTTTTCTACAAATCTGGTGATATTCAACCAAACAACACTAATGAAGTGCGTTGGTTCTTGAATATAAACTTAAACAAAGAATATTTAAGTAGAGATATTGTTGTGTCTGATAGTTTGCAGGAAGGTCAAACACTTAATAAAGATAGTTTTCGGATAGCAGTTGATAACAGAGAGTCTTTATCAATTGAAGAATTTCGAAAGCAACGTTATGGAGATATTCAGTTTAATGACGACGGTCATTCATTTAAAGTCGTGATTAACTGGAATATGGGAAGTGCTAGATCCTTTACCGTTTCTTATACGAGTACTATAACGGAAAGCGGAAAGAGCCAAGAATCTTTTAATAATGATTATAAGATTGATTATCAAGTTCTATACAAACAGCCGGTTTCTGAGTCGGGTAGTGCCAAAGTTAACAATATAACATCTGGCGGTGGTGCTCAAGGTGATTTACCTCCTAAAGGAACGTTAAGGATTGTTAAGCATCTTGAAGGTGATGAAGAAAAAGTAATACCGAATGTCTCGTTTAAGCTGTATAAAGAGTCAGGTGAACAAGTTGGAGATGTATATGTAACGGATGAAAAAGGGATAATCGAAATTCCTAATTTACAACCAGGAAAATATTATGTGCAAGAAGTTTCAGCTCCAGACTATATTGATTTCGATCCTCAGACAAAAGTAAGTTTTGAAGTGAAATCAAATACTGTAAACGGAGTTAAATTACCGATTTCGAATAAAGTGAAATCTACATCCATTACAGGAACAAAAACATGGAAAGGCGATAATGCGACAGATCGTCCGAAAACAATCAAAGTAGACTTATTACAAAATGATCAGGTCATCAACACACAA
>NZ_JBALQK010000248.1:0-2665 GCF_036965845.1 Bacillus sp. JJ1127
CATAGCAGGGAGTTAGATGTCGAAAAATTAAAATGGATTTATATAGCACCAGCCCTTTTTTGTATTATGTTTGAATGAGGGCGTAGGAACGTACATAACTTGCAGGTATAACCGAAAGGAAAAATGATGAAGTTCTTAAGAATGATACCTAAGAATAAACGATATTTTAGTTTGCATTCAACAATTTCCATTTTAGTATGTGTTGTCGTAATCATTGCTTTATTAGTTACAGATGTATTGATAAGTAAGAACATTGCTGAAAAAAAAGAAGAAGCGTTGACAGAAAAAGTGACAGATATAGCTCGTACAGTTGCACGTTCAAATGTCGTGATAGATGCTTTGAGTGGGACTGGGGATGAAAAAGAAATTCAAAGTTACTCTAATCAAATAAAGAATGTAACAAATGTCAGTTTTGTGGTCGTATTAGATATGAATTTAATTCGAAAATCACATCCAAATCCACAGGAAATTGGGTCTCCATTTTTAGATAAAAAGGATGCTGAACCATCACTTCAAGGAAAGGAATATATTTCAGTTGCAAAGGGAGTACTTGGAGATGGGATGCGTGTATTTACTCCTGTAATGAATAAAGATGGTGTGCAAATAGGTGTTGTAACGGTAGGAATATTACTTGATGAAGTGCAGGATGCCGTTGATAAGAGTCAGTCGATGATTTATGTAGGAACTGTTATTGGATTATTGATTGGAGTTGTTGGTGCCTTAGTATTAGCTAGGCATATTAAGAAAATATTATTTGGTCTTGAGCCTTCTGAGATTGCGATGGTTTTAGAAGAGCGAAATGCAATGCTACATTCGTTGAAAGAGGGGGTTTTGGCAGTTGATCGTACGGGGAAAATAACCCTCGTTAATACCGCAGCAATTCGCCTTTTACAATTAGGGGATACTGCAGATCATTTAATTGGAAAAGATGCTGATGGGTATATGGAAGTTTTTCAAGAAGTATTACATACCGGCAATCCAGAGTTCAATAGAGAGCAACATTTTAATGGTGTTTTAGTTCTTATTAATTGTGCTCCAGTTCGAGTTGATGATGAGATTGTTGGTGCAATTGCTACGTTTCGTGATAAAACCGAAGTGAAAAAACTTGCAGAGCAACTTACAGGTGTTCAGTTATATACAGACGCTTTACGTGCACAATCACATGAATTTATGAATAAGCTCCATGTTATTTTAGGAATGGTTCATATGGAATACTATGACAAGTTAGGAGAGTATGTTCAACAAATTGTTCATCAGCATAAAAAAGAGATAGGGTTTATTATGAAACGAATTAAAAGCTCTGTATTTGCAGGGTTTTTATTAGGGAAGTATAGTGATGCAAGAGAAGACGGGGTAGAGTTAATTATTAACAATGATAGTTATTTGCCCGAAGCAGCTCATTCAGATGTCATCCACGATCTCGTTAGAATAATAGGAAATATTATTAATAATGCGATTGAAGCAATGCATGGATGCAAAGAGAAAAAAATAATGGTATCCATTGATTATGATTTTGAAGAGAAGCTTTTATATATAGAAGTAAAAGATACAGGAAGAGGCATTGAAAGGGACATACGAGAAAAAATTTTTACAAAAGGTTTTTCAACAAAAGGTGAAAATAGAGGCCTAGGTTTGTTTTTTGTCCAACAAAGTTTAAGGAAATTGCATGGAGATTTACAGCTTCGTACCGTTGTTGGAAAAGGGACAACGTTTCGTATGAAGTTACCCTATGAAGTTAAGGATGAAAATGAATGATTAAAGTACTTATTGTAGAAGACGATCCAATGGTTGCAGAATTTAATAAGCGTTATTTAAATCAGCTTGAGGGATTTCAACTAATAGCAGTCGCTTCTTCTGTAAAAGATGCGATAAAGGTTCTAGATACAACGGTTATTGATTTGATTTTATTAGATATATATATGCCAGAACAAACTGGTTTTGAATTACTAACACACATCCGAAATGTTGAAAAAAGTGTTGACGTTATTTTAATTACAGCAGCAAGGGATATGTATAGTGTAAAAAAAGCGATGCAATATGGTGCGATTGATTATTTAATTAAACCTTTTGAATTTGAACGGTTTAATGAAGCGTTGTCAGCATATCGAGAAAAGGCGACGTTTATGGATGCGCAGCAAATAGTCAGCCAAGAAGAAATAGATAAAATGTTCTTAGCTAAAGATCAAGGTGTGGGCTCAGCAGAATTACCAAAAGGTTTAACGAAAAAAACATTGGTAGTAGTATGGAAAAGTATTATGTCCATGGAAGGAAGAGCATTTTCTACAGAAGAATTAGCCTCTCAAATAGGGATTTCTCGTGTTTCCATTCGAAAATATTTAAATTTTATGGAAGACATAGGCATATTAGAAGTGGAAGTTGGGTATGGGGTTGTTGGAAGACCTATTACAAAATATCAATGTACGGAAGAAAATAGCGATGTGATAAAACGGTACTTATGAGTTCTTCATAAGTACTGTTTTTTGCTTTAAGTAAGTAGGGAAAGTAATCAATTAAAAAACCGATATAAAACCCCTCTTTTTAGATGGGCGAGAGCATCAGGCCATGCATAGAAGCGGTCAGTACCTGTTTTTGCCACATGCGAAGTAAGAACAGAACGAGCAAACGAGTGTAGGTTACTTTTTATTCTGCATAGCAGGGAATTTAG
>NZ_JBALQK010000249.1:0-1090 GCF_036965845.1 Bacillus sp. JJ1127
AAAAGAAAAAACAACTACAAGAACTACTACAAAAAAATAAAAAAGTAACATTCTAGTACTAGTAAAAAATTATTAAATAAATCCGCCAAATTCCTGCCTGTAATCCTATATATATTAAGGGATTACCAATTCTATATTTACCACTAAAAGGGCAGGGGGAAGAAACATGGGAGTATACCGGAGTGTACAGGTGAATTTTTGGCAAGATGAATTTGTATTGGATTTAACGCCAGAGGAGCGATATTTTTATATTTATTTGCTGACATGTTCGAAAACGAGACAATGCGGGATTTATCCACTTCCGTTACGCTTGGTAGAGATGGAAACGGGGTATAATCGTGAGACTGTTGAGAAGTTGTTGCAGCGGTTTGTTGCGTATGGAAAGATATTATATGATGCGGAAACGAAGGAGTTATATGTTCTAAATTGGTTACGTTATAACCCTGTTACGAATACAAACATAGAGAAGTGTGTGTTACGTGAGTTAAAGACTGTGAAAAATAAAGAGTTTGTACATATGTTTCTTCAAAGATGCCTCGAGGAAGAATTGAACATTCCTTTATTGCTAGAGCATTTCGGAATGCCGATTGAAGCATCTGATATGATTCCGAAAGAAGTTGTTCAAGGTTATGAAACGAATGAGGAAGTACAAGAAGTAGTAGAGGAAGAAGTAGAAGAAGTAGAAGAAGTGAATCCAGGTAGCAGTGTATTCACGTTTTATGAACAAAACTTCGGTAGTTTGTCGTCTTATGCAGTGGCAGAATTAAGTGAATGGATGGCAGAATTGTCAGAGGAGCTCGTATTGAAGGCACTTCAAATTGCGTATGAAAATAATAAGCGGACGCTTGCTTATGTGAAAGGGATTTTACGAGATTGGCATGGAAAGGGATATACGAGTCTCAGTGAAATAGAGAAAGCGGCAGTGAAGTTTCGGAAGAAGGAGCCGTCTGCTATGTATGAGACGGAGAAGTTTCTGGAGGAGTGTGAAGAGTGGAAGAAGAATGTACCGTCTGAGGAAGAATTACAGAAATTCTTGCAGGAACAAGGGTGGAGGCCATGAGTATTTAACATGTCGAGGCTGAACAAACGG
>NZ_JBALQK010000249.1:1130-1665 GCF_036965845.1 Bacillus sp. JJ1127
TCTTTGCTTCTTGATGGTGAACTGACTAAGGGGTGCCACCTGACCGAGCGGCACTTTTCTACGGCTGTGCATCAAGTTATATTCAAGTTGATACGAAAAATAAAGGAAGACGGGCAGCAACTTGATTTTGTCACACTTGTTTCAAAAATGGAGTCCCTGATTTTTCACCAACAACAAAAGCACCGTTGGATAAAGACCATATAAAGGACCTAGCTAAACGAATAAAAAAGTTATAGATCAATTAAGAAGTGTGGAGATTGAGTGCATAGCTAGCTGATTATATAAAAATTCGAAAGTTCATGAAGGTTTTACCATCATGGAGTTTTGTTTTCATATAGGATAGTGTGATAAGAACGATAAATAAGCGAGAAAAAATTTTACTGGGTGACAAAGTGACAGAGAGAATCATTACAAAGGAGAAGGGTTATGAATTTGGAAAATATGGTAAGAGATATTTGGTATGGTGATATTCCAAATGATAGAATCGAAAATCTTAAATCTAAGCTAAAAGATGTTACAACTGAGAAAGAAAGCT
>NZ_JBALQK010000249.1:1683-2108 GCF_036965845.1 Bacillus sp. JJ1127
TCTCTTAATTAATGAATTGTTAAAATTAGGTGATTTCTCTGTAAAGGAATTACTCATACAACTTATGAATAGTACTCAAGATGAAGTGATTCTTAATTTATGTACAAGACTTTTTTGCTCAATCGTTACTCATGATGACTTATTAGACACAAATAACTTGAAATTCCTTTCAAATGCTTCAGAGGATGGTGTTCATAATTTTGTTGTAAGTGCCGGAGAGACTCTTTCATATAATGTGATTCCGTATCTTTTTGCTTTGTTAGAAGAATGGGAAGATACTTTTATTGAGAATGCAATCAGAAATACACTTGCATTAATGCTAGGAATTAACGATGACTATTATGAACAATCAATAGAAGAATTAGGAGAAATATATTTTGAGTTCGTTAAAAATAGTGACATCACCAAATATTACTATGATAACG
>NZ_JBALQK010000250.1:0-3891 GCF_036965845.1 Bacillus sp. JJ1127
ATCAAACGTTTGTTTAAATAAATTTCTTAATTTAAACAAACGTTTGATTAACTCAGAAAAAACACCCAAATATGGGTGCTTTCTCTGTTTAATCTTTACTATTTGAGAGCTGTTTTGTCTAGTTTCAACGGCTAGAACAGTCAGTCGTTTCGCCTCCTCTAACGAAGCAAAAAGTGCTTCTCTGTCGAACGCTCCAACGCCTTCCTGCTCTCGCTTTGTTTTATTATCGCTTGTTAATCTCTTCAAGTAAGATTTTGTTAACAAGTGGTGGGTTAGCTTGTCCTTTTGTTGCCTTCATAATTTGACCAACTAAGAAGCCAATTGCACGGTCTTTACCGTTTTTGAAATCTTCAATAGATTGCTCATTATTATCAAGAATTTCTGTTACAACCTTACGAAGTGTTCCTTCGTCAGAAATTTGAACAAGACCTTTCGCTTTAACGATTTCTTCTGGGTCTCCACCTTTTTCAATTAATTCATTAAATACTTTCTTCGCGATTTTAGAAGAAATTGTACCTTTTTCAATCAATTGAACCATTTTAGATAAACCAGCAGGCGTTAATGCAACGTCTTTTAATTCTTTTTGTTGTTTGTTTAAGTATGCAAGTACTTCACCCATTAACCAGTTTGATGTTAATTTCGCATCAGCACCGTCTGCAACAGTTGCTTCAAAGAAATCAGACATCTCTTTCGTTAATGTTAATACGTGTGCATCATAAGCAGGTAAGCCCATCTCTTCAACATAGCGAACTTTACGTGCATCTGGAAGTTCTGGAATAGAAGCGCGTACTTCTTCTTTCCACTCATCGTCGATGTAAAGCTCAACTAAATCTGGCTCTGGGAAGTAACGGTAATCGTCAGATCCTTCTTTAACACGCATTAAGATTGTTTTCTTCGTTGCTTCATCGTAACGACGTGTTTCTTGCTGAATAATACCACCAGATAGTAGTTCTTTTTCTTGACGAGCTTGTTCAAACTCAAGACCCTTTTGTACATAAGTGAAAGAGTTTAAATTTTTCAGTTCTGCTTTTGTACCGAATTTCTCTTGTCCAACTGGACGAAGTGAAATATTCGCATCACAACGAAGAGAACCTTCTTCCATCTTACAATCAGATACGCCTGTATATTGAATGATTGATTTTAACTTCTCTAAGTATGCGTATGCTTCTTCTGGAGTACGCATATCTGGCTCAGACACGATCTCGATTAAAGGCATACCTTGACGGTTGTAGTCTACTAATGAGTATCCTTCACTTGTATGTGTTGATTTACCAGCATCTTCTTCTAAATGAAGACGTGTAATACCGATACGTTTCTTTTTACCGTCTACTTCGATTTCAATCCAACCATTTTCTCCAATTGGCTTATCAAATTGAGAGATTTGGTAAGCTTTCGGATTATCTGGGTAGAAATAGTTTTTACGGTCAAACTTCGTTTCCGTTGCGATTTCACAGTTTAATGCCATTGCAGCTTTCATTGCAAAGTTAACTGCTTCTTTATTTAAAGTTGGAAGTACCCCTGGATATCCTAAGTCAATTACACTCGTTTGTGTATTTGGCTCCGCTCCGAATTCTGTTGGACTCGCAGAGAAAATTTTCGAATTTGTTTTTAACTCAACGTGAACCTCTAAACCAATAATTGTTTCTAAATTCATCTATGCTCGCCTCCTTACAGACTTGCTTTTTTTGTATGATAGTCTGTTGCTTGCTCAAACGCATGTGCAACGCGGTAAATTGTCGCTTCATCGAAGTGTTTACCAATGATTTGTAAACCAAGTGGCATGTTGTTAGCACCGAATCCACATGGAACTGAAATCGCTGGAACACCTGCTAAGTTTACTGGGATTGTTAAAATGTCATTTGCATACATTGTCATTGGATCGTCCACTTTTTCGCCCACTTTAAATGCTGGAGTTGGCGTTGTTGGCCCAATAATAACATCGTAGTTAGCAAATACATTTTCAAAGTCGTTTTTAATTAATGTACGTACTTGTTGTGCTTTTTTGTAATATGCATCATAGTAACCAGAGCTAAGAGCAAATGTACCAAGCATAATACGACGTTTTACTTCATCACCGAAACCTTCGCTACGCGTGTTTTTGTAAAGATCTAATAAATTATTTACGTTATCAGAACGAACACCGTAACGTACGCCATCGAAGCGTGAAAGGTTAGCAGATGCTTCAGAAGAAGATAATAAGTAATACGTTGCTAGAGCGTATTTAGAGTGCGGAAGAGATACTTCCTCCCAAGTTGCGCCCATACCTTCTAATACTTTTAAAGCAGCTAGTACTGACTCACGAGCTTCTTCGCCAACACCTTCGCCTAAGTATTCTTTCGGTACAGCAATGCGTAAACCTTTAACGTCGCCTGTTAAACCAGCTAAATAGTTACCTACTTCAACATTTGCAGAAGTTGCATCCATACGGTCAATACCTGAAATAGCTTGTAATAAGTATGCATTATCTTCTACTGTACGTGTAATCGGTCCGATTTGGTCAAGTGAAGATGCGAATGCAACTAAACCATAACGAGATACGCGTCCGTAAGTTGGTTTTAAACCTACAACACCGCAATATGCAGCTGGCTGACGGATAGAACCACCCGTATCAGAACCTAGAGAGAATAATACTTCTCCTGCTGCTACAGCTGCTGCAGAACCACCACTAGATCCGCCTGGAACATAGTCTAAGTTCCATGGATTTTTCGTAGCATAGAAACCAGAGTTTTCATTTGAAGAACCCATTGCGAACTCGTCCATATTTAATTTACCGATTGTAATTGTGTCAGCAGCTTTTAACTTTTGCACAACTGTCGCATCATAAACTGGATCGAAGTTTGCTAATATTTTACTCGCACAAGTTGTACGAAGACCGTTTGTTACAATGTTATCTTTTACACCGATTGGCATACCGAATAATAGACCATTATCCTCAGCGCCAATCTTTGCATCTAATTCTTTCGCTTTCGCGCGTGCATTTTCTTCATCTAATGTAAGAAAAGCCTTTACGTTATCTTCAACATCCGCAATACGTTTGTAAGATTCTTCTACTAAATCCGTAACGGAAATTTCTTTGTTGTTTAATTTCTTATGTAACTCTGATACAGAATGATCAAATAATGACATCGAAATTCCCCTCCTCTATTCTAATACTGCTGGAACACGGATTTGATTATCTTTGTGATCCGGTGCATTTTTTAATACTTCTTCTACTGGTAAACCTTTTTCTGGTACATCTTCACGCATAACGTTTTTCATAGTTAATACGTGAGTTGTTGGTTTTACATCTGTTGTATCTAATTCATTTAACTGTTCTGCAAATGTAACAATTGCATCGAGTTGTTTTTGAAATTTTTCTGCCTCTTGATCAGTAATTGCAAGACGTGCTAAATGTGCTACGTGCTTTACATTCTCAACGGAAATTCTTGACACGGCTAGGCCACCTCCATAATATATCGTTCAATCTACAATACTATTGATGATACCAAATTTTCAGTACTTCAAGCAAGTCAACACATGGCACTTACAGCATTTTTACAAAAAAAAAGAAAGGCTTCTGCCTTTCCTCTCAATTTATTCTTTATCTAGCGGTTCTTGTTTCGGTAAACGCTCGTTATCTTCTTCATTATCACGAATTGTTTTTTGCAGTACAAAACAGGACATTGTTAAAAATAATGTACCTATTAAATAATATCCTTTTACGCTAAGTGTTTCATCTAATGTATAAATACCAATTAACATACCAGAAAGCGCACAAACAAATGAAGTCCATGCTAAAAATGTAAACGCTTGGGTATTTCTTCTCCTCATGGTTCTCCCCCTTGCAGCTGTACATCCATAATAGATAAGTATATTACTATGATGGATTTTTATGTTATATAAATCCATTTT
>NZ_JBALQK010000251.1:0-1225 GCF_036965845.1 Bacillus sp. JJ1127
AAATATTGACTCAAATCCAGTCCTTTACACTAATTACTATTAATAAAGTGAGTAAATATCAATTTAAATTATTGCTATTTATGTTAATTCTCTTGAAGGTATTATTATTTTAGCAACTCTACATACTAAAGAATATAATGAAAAAAGGAGTTTGCTCTAATGAATGAAAAGTCAAATCAAGAATTAAAAAGTACTTTAGATAATACCATTTTACCTTTAACCTCTCTTGGCAGTGGTAATAGTATCGAAGTAGCCTCCCACTTATATTGTTTATGTATTAAAATTGTAAATATATGTTTTGTAGGCAATCCTGTAAGACCAAATGAATGGGTTCTAGTTGATTCCGGTATGCCAAAAGCAATGGATCTTATAATGAAATTTGCAGAAGAAAAGTTTGGCGAGCATAGTAAACCAAAAGCAATCATACTAACTCATGGCCATTTTGATCATGTTGGTTCTGTCATTGAATTAGTAAAAAAATGGGATGTCCCTGTTTATGCACATAAGTTAGAAATTCCTTATTTAAACGGTGAAAAAGACTATCCAGAGCCAGACGGATCTGTGGAGGGGGGATTTGTAGCAAAAATTTCTCCGAGTTTTCCAACTCAAGGAATTGATTTAGGTAAATACATACATGAATTACCTCTTGATGGTAGTGTTCCACATATGCCAGAATGGCATTGGGTACACACCCCTGGTCATACTCCTGGACATATATCTCTATTTCGAAAGACAGATCGTTTCTTAATCGCTGGAGATGCTTTTGTTACCGTAAGACAAGATTCATTATATAAAGTAGTAACTCAAGAAAAAGAATTAAGTGGCCCACCACGATATCTTACTACCGATTGGAAGAATGCATGGAAATCGGTAAAAATACTTGAAGCTTTAGATCCTAAATCTGTAGTGACAGGACACGGTTTACCTATGTTTGGTGAAGAATTAAAAGATGGATTGCGTCATTTAGTAAGAGATTTTGATAAAGTAGCTATTCCGGATTTCGGAAAATATATTTAACAACATTCATCATATGAGATATAGAAGTTTGAATTTTTAAATTAGTCAACAATATGATTATTTTGTTCACGCTCATATTAAAAGGTGAGACTTAGCGTCTCACCCTTACATCCATGTATTATATAAATTTAGCGAGTAACTCCACCACCAAGTTGTTGTTCAGCTAATGATACTAAACGTTTTGTGATCTCACCACCAACAGAACCAT
>NZ_JBALQK010000251.1:1278-1917 GCF_036965845.1 Bacillus sp. JJ1127
ATTTCATTTGATCAAGAGCTTGTTCAGCCCCACGTACTAATAATTGATTACTACTTCCATTGTTATTGTTTGACATGTTATGTCACCTCCTTCACTCTTAATATGTAAAAAAGCATTCGAAAATATATAGTCCTTTTTTTGGTATTAACTTTTATCGTTTTAATACATAATACATGCTTATATTTCACAAAATAGTATTGTGTAGGAGAGCGAAATAAAAAGTGCTTGCCATATGAGTATCATGTTATAAACAGACCTCCAGAACACAATGAAACGGGTTGTGCTTTATACAGGCACAACCCGTTTTTATTAAGAAGTTTTCTCCTACATGCAAATTAAAAATTGGAGGAACATTCATGAACCATATTGTTGCTTTATTAATTAAATATACTGCTATTAGTGCCGTATTATTGATGATATCAGGTATATTCCAGGACGTTTCGATTCCTAGAATATTACTGATTTCATTACTAATTACAGGGACAGCCTACTTAATAGGAGATTTATTTGTTCTACCTAAGTATGGGAACATGGTTGCTACAATTGCAGATTTTGGGTTAAGTTTTTTAGGAATCTGGGTATTAACTTATCTTCTTACAGACAACAATTTCGCTCGGAATATTATCGCATCTTCATTTT
>NZ_JBALQK010000251.1:1976-4757 GCF_036965845.1 Bacillus sp. JJ1127
AAGTATTCTTTCATATTTATATGAAAAAAGTGGTTTTACATGATGATAATGATTCACGAGAATCAACTAACATACATCATGATAGATATGCTATGGAGATGTCACATGAATATTTAAACCGTTCTGAAATAGAAAAAGTAAGAACCATTCAAAAGGAAAACGATACAAAGAATAAAATGAAATAAAAAAGTGGCTTTCGGCCACTTTTTTATTAACCTTGTTCAGTATTTTTAACATGTAATGGCGGAGGAACTACCCAGCCTTTTTTCTTGCTTAGACGTAGTAAAGTTACCCCAGCTTGTGCTTTTTTCATATGGAATTGTCCAAAAAGCATTCCTACATCTTCTCGAAGACATTTTCCCATTACTTGACTACAAGTTACTAATCCTGCCGCTAGACTTGCAGAAACAGCAGCTGCAATTTCAGCATCATTGATGCGTGCCCCAGGAGGAATATCTTCAATAGATGCAACCGGTCTTTCTGGAGGTGCTGGTGGTAAAGCCACTCCATTTACCTTTAAAAGAGCTTTTAGTTCCTCTATTTCAGAAGTCATATCATTCTCAATTAAGTTTTCTAAGAACTTTTTTAAATCTTCATCACCTGTGTGATTTATAAATACTTGATGTCCAACAACAGCTCCTTGTGCCGCAAGAAGATAACTCCAAATATCAAATACTTCTCCGTAATGTAAAGGTTCATTTTGAGGATTTCCACTTAATACACCCATTTTAAGATGCCTCCCTTTTGTAAATATCATAGTCAGTATGCTTTTCAATATTGAAAATAAATTTTTAAATATATTTGTTCCTATAAAAGGCTTTTTAACATTCATAGGAAACACCTTCCCCATAAGATATGTGTTTGTAATCTAAAAAAGAAACTTTCAAATAAAATACTCAAAGATTATTATTTAAAATTCTCAACAACCTTTGAGTACAAATGCATTTATTATGAGAGTTTATTTAAAAGTTAAATACAGACAACATGGAAAGATGTATTTGTTAACTACTGTAATCTGCTACGCTTCCAATAATCAATAATATCGCTTGTCCTAATCTTTTCTATTTTGGGTGAAGTTAACGAGTAAATCCACCACCAAGTTGTTGTTCAGCCATTGCTACTAAACGTTTAGTGATTTCACCACCAACAGAACCATTTGCACGAGCTGTTGTATCTGCACCAAGTTGTACACCAAACTCTTGCGCGATTTCATATTTCATTTGATCAAGTGCACTTTCAGCACCTTGAACTAATAATTCATTACGATTTCCACTCTTATTGTTTGCCATATTGTATCACCTCCTATATTTTTAATATTTTACAAAACATAGAAAAATATAAATTCCTTTTTATGGTATTTGATTTTACCTGAATTTGGGTATAAGTCTTATTCTTCTACTTAAAATATGGCTGAGAGAGCCAAGAAGAGGAACTGTTCTAACATCTTTTCATAACAAGGTTTGTTTGAAATGATTGCGTTATTCCTCCTCCTCTTCTGTCCTCTTGCTTGAATTCATATGGAAAAGGAGTGATAAGTAAATGGAATCTAATACAAAAGGTGTTCATGAAGTGAATGAATTACATGAAATGTTAACATTTAAAAATGTATGTATGATAAAATCAGCCGTTATGGCTGGCGTAGCACAAGATCCTGGTATGTCAACACGAAACTAGACAATTTTTTTAAGGTGTTCCTGTCTGTACTGAACAGGGCTCAAATAGCCTAGCGTTCCATGGATTCTAACATTATTAAACCAGTTTACGTAGTCGTTCAATTCTAAGGTCAATTCTTCTAAATTTGCGAAATGACGACCGCGAACGAACTCTGTTTTAAAGATTTCGTAGGTTGCTTCCGCTACGGCATTATCGTATGGACAACCTTTTGTACTTAGTGAACGCTTGATTTTGAAGGTCTCTAACGTATCATGAATCAGCTTGTTTTTAAACTCATTTCCTCGATCTGTATGAAATAAGGTAATCCGATTTAAGTTTGTTTTCACCGTTGCGAAAGTTTGCGAAACAAGCTCGGCATCTTTCTTTTGACCCACGCTATGTCCTATGATTTCCCGATTAAAGAGATCAACTAATAAACATACGTAATTCCACTTTTTGTTCACACGGACGTATGTTAAATCACTTACGACTACAGCCAACTCTTCTTTCTGATTGAACTGACGATCGAGCACGTTTGAAATTTTTTCTTCATTACAGTTAGCTTTCTTCGGCTTAAATTGTGCAATCGTATAGTTAGATACTAAACCTTGATTCTTCATAGTCCGTCCAATACGACGGCGCGAAACCACATAACCTAACTTTTTTAGTTCTACTTTTATCTTTCGTGTTCCATAGTTCTGACGGCTCTCTCGGAAGATTTCTTTCACTAGTGGCGATAATTCATCTCCTGTATCTTGCGCTTGTTTTACCTCATAATAATAGGTTGCTCTTGATAATTGTAGGACATTGCACATTGCTGATATCGAGTATTTATGTAGGTTATTCTTCACTACTTTTACTTTCGTCCTAGTATCAGCGCCGCTTGCTTTAAAATATCATTTTCCATAAGAAGCTGTTTGTTTTGTTTTCTCAACGCTTCCAACTCTAGTTGTTCAGCCGTCTTATTATCTTTCTCTTTAAATGAGCCAGACGTATGATTTTGATTGATCCATCGATCCAATGATGATGGTGTTAGTTCGTATTCCTTAATGATGTCTTTCCTTGGTTTACCATTTTGATACAGTTGAACCATTTGGTGTTTAAATTCTGCTGTAAAGGTTCTTCTTT
>NZ_JBALQK010000252.1:0-5950 GCF_036965845.1 Bacillus sp. JJ1127
CAGAATAAAAAGTAACCTACACTCGTTTGCTCTTTCTGTTTTTACTTCGCATGTGGCAGAAAAAGGCCCTGACCGCTTCTATGCATGAATAGATGCTCTCTCCCACCTAAAAAGAGGGGTTTTATGTCGGTTTTTTAATTGATGTATATATATTATAACCCTAATGAAATATATTTAATTTCTAGATACTCCTCGATTCCAAAATGACCGCCTTCACGACCAATACCACTTTCTTTAAATCCACCAAACGGAGCTTGTGCAACGGATGGAAGTCCATCGTTTAAGCCAATAATTCCATATTCTAATGCTTCACTAATTTGAAATGCTTGGCTAATGTCTTTTGTAAATACATACGCAGCTAAACCGTACGGTGTATTATTTGCGCGTTCAATGACTTCTTCTACCGTTTCAAATTTTGCAACAGGCGCAACTGGGCCGAACGTTTCTTCATTCATACATAACATTGTATCGTTTGCGCCTCCAATTACAGTTGGCTCAATGAAATGACCATTTAACTCTGTAAGTGTTTTGCCTCCATAGAGGATTTCACCGCCCTTTTGGATTGCATCTTCAATATGCTCCTGTGCTTTTTCTACAGCGTTTGCATCGATAAGCGGCCCTACAGTCGTACCTTCCCCAAATCCATCTCCTACTTTAAGCTGACCTACTGCCTTTTGAAACTTCTCTGTAAATTCTCCGTACACTGCTTCTTGTACGAATACACGGTTTGTACATATACATGTTTGTCCAGCGTTACGGAATTTCGAACCAATCACTGCTTCTACCGCTTTATCTAAATCCGCATCGTTCATTACAATAAACGGAGCATGCCCACCTAGCTCAAGTGAAACTTTTTTCATCGTTTTCGCAGCACCAGACATTAACTCTTTTCCAATTTCAGTTGATCCTGTGAATGAAACCTTTCTCACACGCCCATCATCCATCCAAGTATCTGCAATTGCCTTTGCACTACCTGTTACAATGTTTAAAACACCTTTTGGAATGTCCGCTTCATGTGCTAATTCAGCTAACTTCAATGCAGTTAATGGTGTTTGACTTGCCGGTTTCACAACCGCTGTACAACCTGCTGCAAGTGCTGGTGCCACCTTTCTCGTAATCATCGCCGCTGGAAAATTCCATGGTGTAATCGCTGCAATAACGCCAACTGGTTGCTTCGTTACTAAAATGCGTTTATTCGGATGAGAAGCTGGAATCATTTCGCCGTATACTCGTTTTCCCTCTTCTGCATACCACTCTACAAAACTATTTGCATAGTTTACTTCCCCAAGTGCTTCCGCGAACGGCTTTCCTTGTTCCTTTGTCATAATCGCTGCGATTTCTTCTTTATTTTCATCAATTAGTACAAACCACTTTTTTAACTTTTCTGCACGCTCAGCTGCTGTTAATTTTGACCAGGATTTAAAAGCCTCATGTGCAGCATCAACTGCTTGCTTCGCTTCCGTAACTCCACCCTTTGGTACAGTTGCAAATATTTCTTGCGTCGCTGGATTATTAATTTCAATTTGCTCTTGTAATTGAATCCATTCCCCATTTATATACATCGCTTTTTGATCTAAATTTACATAAGTCGCTTTTTTATTCAATGTTTTCTTCCTCCTTTATGAATTTATTAATTTTCCTAGTAGCTGCAGATTGACTTATTTTTAAAAACTCTGCTACTTTGTAACTTGATCCATGTGTTTTATACGCTTTAAGAATGATATTTCGTTCTACTTCTTCTAACATTTTATAGAGGCTTTGACCAGACTGCTCGACTGTTGATTCCTGCATAGATAATGGTAAATCTTCTATCGTGACAACATCATCTGCAGTAATGACAATCCTTTCAATTACGTTTTCTATTTCTCTATTATTTCCTTCCCAAGGGTACCCTACAAACATTTGTAAAGTACTAGGAGCTAGTTTCACATCGCGTCCATACTTTTCATTAAAGTGCTGTAAGTAGTGATAGATTAACGGCAAAATATCTTCCGTTCTCTCGCGAAGTGGAGGGATTTGAATAGGTATTACATTTAAACGGTAATATAAGTCTTTCCGAAACGTCCCTTGTTTTACCATTTCAGCTAAATCTCTATTCGTAGCTGCCACAATACGAACATCTACCTTTTTCAGTTCCCTGCCTCCGACTGGACGGAATGTTTTTTCCTGTAATACTTGTAACAGCTTCGCTTGAATTTCAAGCGGCATTTCACCAATTTCATCTAAGAAAAGGGTCCCTTTATGAGCTAACTCTAAAATTCCTTTTTTTCCTTCACGGTTTGCCCCTGTAAATGAACCACCTGAATAACCAAATAGTTCCGATTCAATTAAATTTGTCGGTAATGCCGCACAGTTAATTTCATAAAACATTTCATTTTTCCGATGACTTACTTCATGCAAATGACGTACTAGTCTACTTTTTCCTACTCCGGTCTCACCTAAAATAAGAACCGTACTATCTACTACGGATACTTTTTTGATTGTTGTAACAATTTTTTGCATAGCTACACTTTTAAAAATAAGCCCTTCATACTCATACGTTTCTCTTAACTCTTTTTTATATGTCTTTAACTGATTATCCATCTCCTCTACCTTTCTTCGTAATTGGTAGAGTTCAGTAAGATCACGTGAATAACTAATTACTCTTCGTAAATTCCCTTGTTCATCAAATACAGGCCTTGTACGAACATGTAAATATTCTCCTGACTTCGTTGTCTGAACAAGTTCAATTGGCTTTTTCTTCTCAATTACTTCTAATGTCGCAGATGGATAAAAAATCCCTTCTTTTTGTAACTCTTTTACATGCTTACCTACTAGCTCCTCAGCAGATAATTGATAGTGTCTTTCACATGTACTATTTACACGGACAACAGTGCCTTCCTCATCTGTTACAAAAATCTCGTCAAAAGCATATTCAAATACATCTTTTAAATCCATAAATGCTCGTTCCTTTTCTGCAACCATTCCAGCCACTCCTCAAATTCAAGTCCATTTCTTCACCTTAATACCTCTTACATTTCATTATAAAGTGAAATCATTATTTAAGGGAATTTTCTGTATCTTTTTACGAAGTAAACGAGAATGGTCGCAAATATGTTATAGATGATTCTATTATTTATACACGAGCTATATCTGCTTGCTCAAAACACGCTTGCAAAGAATCTTCAATAATTGTAAGTCCTTCTTCTAATTGTTCATCTGTAATAACCAATGGCATTAGTACACGAATTACATTCCCATATGTTCCTGCAGATAATAGAAGTAATCCACGCTTATTCGCTTCTGCACATAAATTTGCTGTTAATGCTTTATCAGGCTCTTTTGTTGCACGGTCTTTAACAAGCTCAAATGCACACATCGCTCCTAAACCACGGACATTACCAATACAATTATATTTGTTTTTCATCTCTTCAAATCGATCCATCACAACTTTCCCGACCTGCATAGCTCGATCATTTAATTTTTCTTTTTCTATTACATCAAGAACAGCTAGTGCCGCAGCGCATCCTAATGGACTTCCAGCATATGTTCCGCCTAACTCTCCTGGTGCCGCTTCATTCATCACTTCTTTTCGGCCAATGACGCCACTAATTGGAACCCCTGCACCTAATGATTTGGAAACAGTAATTAAATCTGGAACTACATCATAATGGTCAATTGCAAAATATTTTCCTGTACGGCTAAAGCCAGTTTGAATTTCATCAGCTACGAATAAAATGCCATGTTCAGAGCAAAGACGACGTACTTCTTGCACAAACTTTTTACTTGGAACAATGAAACCACCTTCACCTTGAACAGGCTCCATTACAACGGCCGCTATGCTTTCTGGGGCAACTTCTGATATTAAGAAGTTCTTAAATTCTTCAATAATAAAGTTATCGTATTGTTCGTCTGTTAACCCTTCTGGGCGACGGTATTCATATGGGAATGGTGCTTTATATACTTCTGGAGCAAATGGGCCGAACCCGAATTTATAAGGCTTTACTTTACTTGTCATCGTCATTGTCATCAATGTACGACCGTGAAATCCTTTTGAAAACGCAATGATGCCAGGTCTTTTCGTATATTTCCGAGCAATTTTCACCGCATTTTCAACTGCTTCAGCACCGCTATTTAAAAATAGTACTTGTTTATCAAAACTTCCAGGGGCTAACGTAGCAAGCTTCTCTGCTAGCTCAATATAAGGTTCATACATCATTACATTAAAACCAGTATGAATATATTGATCTACTTGTTTATGAAGTGCTTCTTTAACTGCAGGATGACAATGTCCCACATTAATCGTTCCAATTGCTCCTGCAAAGTCGATAAATTGATTTCCATCTACATCTGTTACAAGCGCACCATCTGCTGACTGTACAAATGTTAAAATACCGTTACTCACACCTCTTGGTACAATATTTTGACGACGTTCTAATAAAGAAGATGCTTTCGGCCCTGGAATTTGTTCATTTACTTTGGCATACTTTTTTGTATTCATCATTTCTCCCATCCTTTTCTATGCAATTAATTTTCTTTTTTCTATTGCAAGATGTATGCCAACTTATAAATGCAATGTCCTTCTAATTCTCTTCGTATTTCGACATATAAAATAAGTCTATAAAGACTTATTTTAAGTCCTTATAAACTTATTTTATTTATGCATTAGACTTCCTTTGTTTCCAAATTCATTCACCAGGACTAGATTTAACACAAGATAAGCAAGCGGCGCTAACGTTTGACAATCACCCGCCTCTGAAATGGCTCCAATTGTATAACAATCTCCATTATTTTTCGCTAAATATAAAGAGGATGCCTTTATAGGACATCCTCTTTATGTTCAGGAACAAATAGTTCAAGACAATGATATATATTTTCAAATTCCATCGGTGCGTCTCCGCCATATTCACCATCTAAGTTAATCATTAATTTATCTGGTGAATGAACTTTAATACGATTCGCCTGCGTATATAAAACTTTTGGATTATTAATATGCTCACCGCGCTGGGCTTGTGTTGCCGCTTTAATTAAATCAGCAATAGAACCTTTTTTCAGCACTAATAAGTCAAATAAACCATCATTAATAGACGCATATGGAGCTACTTTTTCAAACCCGCCAACTGAACGCGTATTCGTAATTAAAAACATCGTAATTTCTTCTTGTAATAACTTTCCATCATACTCAATCTCAACATATGTTGGATGTAGGGATGGTAACATTTCAATGCCTTTTAAATAATAAGCAAGTTGTCCGAGTACTGTTTTTAGCTTACTTGGTACTTCATATGTTAATTCTGTAATACGTCCGCCACCAGCAATGTTAATAAAATATGTATCGTTCGCTCTACCAAGATCTAGCGGAACTGTCTTACCTTCACAAATAATATCTGCGGCATCTTCAATAGAACGAGGCACACCGATTGCACGTGCAAAATCATTTGTCGTTCCAACTGGAATAATCCCAAACTTCGGACGATGTTCGTTTCCTACTAAACCATTTACCACTTCATTTAACGTACCGTCACCACCTGCTGCGATGACAACGTCAAACTTGCGATCCGCAGCTTGCCTCGCCGCCACAGTCGCGTCTCCAGGTCCAGTTGTTGCATGACAAGATGTTTCATATCCAGCTTGTTCTAATTTTTGTAGTACTTCTGGCAAGCTTTTCTTAAATAGCTCACGACCAGAAGTAGGGTTATAAATAATTCTTGCTCGTTTCATTATTTATTAGCACAGGAAATTTTTCATTTATAGAAAAAGAATATACCGAACCTTTGTCCAGTACTCCTATGCCTACCTCCTCTCATCTTCCTATCCTTTTTTATCCCGCTCAAACAGGCAGTAAGAACCCGATTCGTGTAGCCCTCCATTAGTAACTTTATTCACTAATGACGGTTTTGCTTTATTTGACCCAAAAATTTATCCCGCTATTTGCGGACAGTAATACTCCCACCTCAAAATTCAGCGAAAG
>NZ_JBALQK010000252.1:6078-6270 GCF_036965845.1 Bacillus sp. JJ1127
AAAGTTTCACTTTATGTCTATCCATTCTTTCATAAAAAATTTACATATAATAAATAATAATTATCTATTATTTCATAAGATGAAAAACTCTCTATGTCTAGATTTATCATTATTCCCACCTTTTTGCAACTATCATACCATAGTTGCTATACAAACATTGTCTCACATTTGTTAGTTAATCAAACGTTTGTT
>NZ_JBALQK010000253.1:0-6075 GCF_036965845.1 Bacillus sp. JJ1127
TATGTCGGTTTTTTAATTGCTATATAGGAGGAGATATCGATGAAACTAGTTTGGAAGATTATTAGTAACTTCATTTCATTTGTTTTATTTGCGTTAATGGTTTTCTTAGCATTTATTGTGATTTCGTCTAAAGCAAGTGGTGGGGATCCAACTATAATGGGATATCAGTTTAAAACGGTACTATCTGGTTCAATGGAACCGACATTTTTAACAGGATCCGTTATTGCGATTGAACCAACGAAAGATGGCTCTAAATATCAAAAGGGAGATGTCATTACATTTAAAGAAAATGAGACGAAAATTGTGACTCACCGCATTATTGATGTGAAAAATGTGAATGGGAAAGTCATGTATGAAACAAAAGGTGACAATAACAATGGACCGGATTTGAAACCGGTTTTAGCAGAGAATGTAATAGGAAAATATCAAGATATCACAGTTCCTTATGTAGGTTATTTATTAAATTATGCAAACTCTAAAGCAGGAGCGGCTTTACTTTTAATTATCCCAGGTCTATTCTTACTTGGTTATTCAGCGATTACTATTTTTAGTGCAATTCGTAGTATAGATGGTGATAAGAAAAATAAATCAGCAGATGTAGGACAATCTGTATGAAGTAAAGCCATAATGAGTAGGTTATTATGAGTGCAAATAAAGGAGAGAAGAGCTATCAAATTGATAGCTTTTTTCTGTTAGGATGCCAAACAGGATGCGCTGGAGGAAAAGGCTGTTTTCATTTAAATATAATTTCATTATAATGAATATAAAGGTTCTTTAAAAAGAATATAGCGTATATGTAATAGGAGATGATAGAATGTCCAAAAATTTAAAGGGAATAAAAACAGTACTCATATTGCCCTGTATGTGTTCAATCGCTTTTTATATGGGCTCTCAAGTCGTCACTCATACAGAAGCTGCTTTTGTGACAGAACAAAAAGTTCAAGGTGCTATTTCAGCAGCACCTGTGTTTCCAAAAACAATACATTTATTAAAGGAAGAGGCAAAGCAGCATGAACAGTCTATCTTGCAAGAATATGAAGGAATGAAAAAGGAGTTAGAAGCTCATTCTCTAGAAGTACTTGAAAAAAGACTTGTTTTATGGAAACAGCAACGTGAAAAGATCGTTTCTGAGCGTGAGGCGTTGCAAAACATATATGGAGAAATGGAAAGCTACTATAATCAATTAACTGAAGATGAAAAGAAGAACAATGGGGAATCAAATCAACAACTTCAATCCATACAAGCTGATGTTAACTTTATCCATACAATTTGTGAGAATGTAGATAAATCTGCAAGTATACAAACAATCGATGAACAGATTCAAGCGCTTCAAAAACAAATAAATGATGAAAAAGTACACAAATTAAATGAACAAGCCAAAGAAATAGAGAAGCACCAGGAGGTACCTACAAATGGTAAAGAACCTGTAGAAGAATCTAAGCAATCTCGTGACGTAGAAGAGGGGAAACGTGTACAAGAAACGGATTCTTCTGTCATACAGAATTAGAAAATAAATGTTTACTAGAAAAGTATATATAATTATTTTTAGAATATTCAGTATAATGTTGAGACAAAAAAATAATGACTTTTTATAGTTGTATTTGGATTATCTCGTTCTTTATAATGAATATAAGGTAACTTTTTAAAGAACAGAAAGAAATTAGGGAGATTGTATGTGTAGTGGATGGGGAAATGCAAGGCGCTCTATTCATATATTTCTTAATGGTCTAAAGAGATAATAAAAAAAGCTAGGGGGAGTTTAAAGTGAGTGTAAAGAAAAAATTAGGTATGGGAGTTGCATCAGCAGCATTAGGATTATCTTTAATCGGCGGAGGGACGTTCGCTTACTTTAGTGACAAAGAAGTATCGAACAATACGTTTGCAGCAGGTACATTAGATCTTACTTTGGATCCTAAAACAATTGTAGATGTGAAAGACCTTAAACCAGGGGATTCTGTTAAGAAAGAGTTCTTATTAAAGAACACTGGGACATTAGCGATTAAAGATGTTAAATTAGCGACGAAATATACGGTTACAGATGCAAAAGGCGATAATGCTGGGGAAGATTTCGGTGAGCACATTAAAGTAAAATTTATTTGGAACTGGGATAAACAAAGTGAGCCTGTATATGAAACAACATTAGCAGCTTTACAAAAGGCTGATCCAGATCTTTTAGCAAAAGATATCTTTGCTCCAGAGTGGGGTGAAAAAGGTGGTTTAGAAGCTGGAACAGAGGATTACCTATGGGTACAATTTGAATTTGTTGATAACAAGCAAGATCAAAATAAATTCCAAGGCGATAAATTAAACTTAGAATGGACTTTCAATGCGAACCAAACAGATGGCGAAGAGAAATAATCAAGAAATAAAACACAAAAAAGCGGGAATTCCCGCTTTTTTGTAAAGAAAAAAGGGGTGTCCCCAGTATGTCCCCTTTTTGATATGTATTATTTTTGATTTTTTTTCCATTTTGTAAACTCAAGAAATTCACGGAATTGCTCTTTTGAGACACCAGAGTTCATTGCTTCTTTGACGAGATGTGTCCATTCTGAATCTAATTGGTTTTCCGATGTTGTTTCGTCATGAAGGAGTGTGTCAACAGGTATTTGCAGAACCGTTGCGATTTTTTCGAGAAATTGAATGGAAGGGTTTTTTTGCAAATTACGCTCAATGGAACTAATGTAAGACTTTGCAACACCAGCTTTTTCAGCAAGTTCTGTTAAAGAAATCCCTCTTTGTAAACGAAGGCGTTTTATACGTTCTCCAATCATATTTGCGCACCTTTCTGTAAGTATGTAGTCGGCTTATGATGTTTATTATTATAACACAAACTTCGTTAAAAAGAACAATGCTGTTAAGTCCGAGTAGGCTGCTTCATACGTTGGAAAAAGTGTTCAATGTCTTGAATCGTAATTCCAGCATCAAGAGCCTCAAGTATTAAATCAATCCATTCTTGATCTAGTGAGTCCGTCTTATCTTCGTACAAGTGTATTCCTCCCTAATTATCGGTCGTAATCGGTGTTGCAAAATAATCGATGTTTTAACATTTTCATGACAAATTCGACAATTAATTTAAAAATATGTCAATAAAGCCAATATTTTACATATAAAAACCAAAGATAAAGTCCCCGCTGAGTTCTCTCATAAAAAAATTATAAAAGGTTTCGTGAGATTTATCAATATTTTCAGAAAACATTAATGAATTACGATATATTCTTATACGAAAAAAGTAATTTTTACAAAAATGTTAAAAAGATTACATAATATGACTGAATATTGAAAATATACTGAATGTTTAATAAAATTCAAAGTGCAGTACATATTTTATTAGGGGAGGAACTAGGGAGATGAAAAAGAAACCATTTAAAGTGTTATCAACACTTGCTGTAGCAGCTGTTCTTGGTTGCTCATTTGGGTTTGGGGGTACGTCTGTTTATGCAGAAACACCTGCAAAAACAACAGCTACAAGTCCAATTGATGATCACTTAATTCCAGAAGAACGCTTAGCAGAAGCACTTAAGAAGCGTGGGGTAATTCAATCAACAGCTTCCAATGAAGAAACAAAGAAAGCCGTTGAAAAGTATGTAGAGAAAAAGAAAGGTGACAAGCCTGGAAAAGAAGAACGAACAGGGGATCAAGTGACAAAAGAAGCGTCTGACTTTCTGAAGAAGGTAAACGATGCAAAAGCAGACACGAAAGAAAAGCTAGAGCAGCAGGCAAATGGTAATGGCGCAGGAACAGCTCCAACTAAAGGTGCTTTAAATGGTAAAGTACCCACTACTCCTGCGAAGCAAAAAGAATACAATGGTCCAGTTCGTAAGGATAAAGTACTTGTTTTACTTGTAGAATATGCTGACTTTAAACATAACAATATCGATAAAGAGCCTGGTTATATGTATTCCAATGATTTTAATCAGGAACATTATCAAAAAATGTTATTTGGTGATGAACCATTTACATTAGATGATGGAAGCAAAATTGAAACATTTAAGAAATATTATGAAGAACAATCTGGCGGTAGTTATACAGTAGATGGAACGGTTACAAAATGGTTAACAGTTCCAGGCAAGGCGGCTGATTATGGCGCAGATGCTGGAAGCGGTCATGATAATAAAGGGCCATTAGGACCTCGTGATTTAATTAAAGATGCATTAAAAGCAGCAGTGGATAGTGGGATCGATTTATCAGAATTTGATCAATTCGATCAATATGATGTGAATGGAGATGGAAATCAAAATCAACCTGACGGCTTAATCGACCATTTAATGGTTATTCATGCTGGTGTTGGACAAGAAGCTGGTGGCGGTAAATTAGGAGACGACGCAATTTGGTCACACCGCTGGACGATTGGACCACAACCTTTCCAAATCGATGGTACAAAAGCAAAAGTGCCGTATTGGGGCGGGAAGATGGCGGCATTTGACTACACAATTGAGCCAGAAGATGGAGCAGTTGGTGTATTCGCTCATGAATATGGTCATGACTTAGGTCTTCCAGATGAATATGATACACAGTATACTGGTTCAGGTGAGCCAATTGAGGCTTGGTCTATTATGAGTGGTGGTAGCTGGGCTGGTAAAATTGCTGGAACAACGCCAACAAGCTTTTCTCCACAAAACAAAGAGTTTTTCCAAAAAATAATTGGTGGAAACTGGGCGAATATTGTAGAAGTAGATTATGATAAATTAAACAGAGGAATCGGTTACGCGACATATTTAGATCAAAGTGTTACGAAATCGGAACGACCAGGTATGATTCGTGTAAACTTACCAGATAAAGAGGTAAAGGGAATCGAGCCTGCATTCGGCAAGAAGTACTATTATAGTACAAAAGGTGATAATCTTCATACAACGTTAGAAACGCCTGTATTTGATTTAACAAATGCAACGAATGCAAAATTCAATTTCAAATCACTTTATGAAATTGAAGCAGGGTATGATTTCCTTGAAGTACATGCTGTTACAGAAGATGGTACAAAAACGTTAATTGATAAGCTTGGTGAGAAAGCAAATAATAAAAATGCTGATACAACAAATGGAAAATGGATTGATAAGTCCTATGATTTAAGTCAATTCAAAGGTAAGAAAGTGAAACTTGTATTTGAATATATTACGGATGGCGGCTTAGCATTAAATGGTTTTGCTCTTGATAATGCAACGCTAACAGTAGATGGTAATGTTGTATTCTCCGATGATGCAGAAGGTACACCACAATTCAAATTAGATGGTTTCGTTGTATCTAATGGAATGGAAAAGAAAAAGAACAACTACTATTTAGAATGGAGAAACTACGCTGGTGCGGATGAAGCATTAAAATTTGCTCGCGGTCCAGTATATAACACAGGTATGGTTGTATGGTATGCAGATTCAAGTTATACAGATAACTGGGTTGGAATCCATCCAGGGAACGGATTCCTTGGTGTAGTTGATTCTCATCCAGAAGCGATTGCAGGTACTTTGAATGGGAAACCGACATTTAAAAATAGTACACGTTATCAAATTGCTGATGCAGCGTTCTCGTTTGATCAAACCCCAGCTTGGAAAGTTGTATCTCCAACTCGTGGTACGTTTGTATACGACGGATTACCAGGGGTAACGAAGTTTGATGATTCTAAAGCATATATTAACAAACAAATTCCAGATGCAGGACGTATCGTACCGAAGCTTGGTCTGAAATTTGAAGTAGTAGGTCAAGCGGATGATAATTCTGCAGGTGCTATTCGTTTATATCGCTAATGTTGAAGAGGCTGTTGAAAGATTTTCTTTCAACAGCTTTTTTGATGAGCAAATGAAGTACACATGGAGTGAAAACTCATATATAATTAAACTTTAAGTATAGGAATATTTCTATCATAGAAATTTTATATAAAATGAAGTAGTAGTATATATACATCAATTAAAAAACCGACATAAAACCGCTCTTTTTAGGTGGGAGAGAGCACCTGGCCATGCATAGAAGCAATTAGGGCCCTTTCCTGCCACATACAAAGGTGAAAACAGAGGGAGAATACAAGTGCTAGTCATGTTTTACACTGTATAACAGCGACTTATATGTTAAAAAATTAAAATAGATTTA
>NZ_JBALQK010000254.1:0-5776 GCF_036965845.1 Bacillus sp. JJ1127
AAACAGTATTTAAAAGAATTATTATATAATTCTTCTGGATTATATGAGATTACTCGGATAAAACATGAACCTAAAGATTTTAGTATGAATGAAATTAAACGTGAAATTGAATGTGGAAAAGACATCCATTCTCTCTTTCAACTGGCCAATACAATTTTGCCTCAACTAAAAATATCTAATGAAAGTATTAAATACTACGCTTCTTTAGTAGAATATTATTCCGTATATAAATTAAAACAGTTTGATGAATCCCTTATTTATATTTATTTACTTTGCTTTATTTTTCATCGTTATCAAAGAATGAACGATAACTTGATTAATAGTTTTATTTATAAAATGAGGAAATACAACGATGATATACTATCCTTTGCTAAAGAACAGATATATACCTATTACACAGAAAATCAGGGGGATTTCAAGAAAGTAGGCGTACCAAAGAAGCGGATTAAACCAATTTAAAATGAGTAAGCCATGCATAAGCTAATTCACACCAACATCTCTTCGTTTAATGTGAGCCAATTCATGATAAAAAATATGTTGTAGTTGTTGTGTATTTAATACTTTCATATGTGAATTTGATAATACGACCCTCGGTCTGAAGAATCCGAATACAGTTGGACTTGAAATTTTCCCAGCTAAGAGCAGAGGGATATCCTGCTGAACAGACAGAGATTTCTTACAGTTCTCAAAGATTTTGACGATCTTTTCATCTGTAATAACAGGTTGTTTTTTTATGTAGAAAAGTAAACGCCTATTGATAATGACAGTTGCAAAAGTTAGAATGATAACCCCGGCAAGCCAAATATATAAAGTGGTTGTATAAAGTGAAAATGTATCATCATTTTGATTTTGATTACTGTATGTTTGTTTCTTACTTTCTTCGTCTTGTTGTGTTGAACTAGGTGTGTAGGTATTCTCTTTTCTGGTGTCTTCTATATATGTTTTGTCTTGCATACTTTCTTTTGCAGAAGAAACAGCTACAGGATCTTGGTGAAAGGTAACAGCAGTTCCATTATTGTCAGAAAGGAGAGAATAGATGCTGTAGGAACTATCTGGTGACCATGGTAATAAAAGCCTTATAATTAATATCATCCATAACATATACTGCCATCGTGGGGTTAACTTATTTCTAAGTAAGATTTTGACACATAGGATTAAACCAACTACTATACTGGCCATAATTGAGGTTTCTATCAACCAATCAAAAAAGCTAGGTAAATAGACGTTTGCAAAGATATCTATCATTATTATCTATCCTTCCTGTGATTCTCCTCAGTCTTCTTGTCCAGAATACGTTTAAGTTCGTTAATGTCTTCTGAAGATAGCTTTTCTTCTTTTAAAAAATTCACAAATAAAGGTTTAAATGCCGCACCGTAGAAGCGCTTGAGCAGAGACTTTGTTTCTACTTGTAGATAACTATCTTGCGACACTAAAGGATAATACGCATACATACGACCTTTATCTTGATGGTATGAAACAGCTTCTTTTTGTACTAATCGATTAATAAGCGTTCGAATTGTTTTAGGTTTCCAATCCGTTGTTATCTGAAGAGACTCAATCACTTCATTTGCTGTTTGAGGAGATTTTGACCAAAGAACTTTCATAATTTCCAACTCAGCGTCAGAGATTTTAGGTAATTCTTTCATTATGTAGAATTCCTCCCTTGTATTACATTTGTAATCTATAAAGTGATATTACAAACGTAATCATTAATTGTCAACCATATTTTGGGTTACTTAAATACTTATGGCAAGTTTATGGGTTAAGTAACATTCAAAATGTGTGGGTTTCTCCTATTAATATTTGCAGCAATATTTTGAATAAGTTTAAATTGAGACCTACACTTTACCCTTATTCCCCCTTTTCGAGGGGATGGGCAAAAACACCCTATATGCTAATTATGATACGAACGCAGTAGACAGTTTTGTCTACTGCGTTTTTTTAGCTAAAACTTGAATATCAGTGTAAGCTGTAATAATAAAATCAGCATATGGTGTTAATTCTTCTATTGCATGTTTGTGACTTGCAATACCTACAGCAATACTGCCTGCATCTTTGGCCATTTTTACATCAACAACAGTATCTCCAATCATAATGAGTTCCTTTGTTTGAATTCCAAGTTGTTTGCATGTTTTTATAATCATCTCTGGGTTTGGCTTTCCGCATGCTACATCCTCTGGAGTAAGAAGAAAATGTAGATGTGGTATGTGAAGAAGTTCTATACACCTTTTTGTTCGTAATTTATTGTCTGATGTTAAAATACCTGCATAAATTCCTTCACTTTGCAAGGAACTTATACAGTCAGCCGATCCTTGAACCGGATGAAAAGCTTTTTCGATACATAACTCTTCATCGCTTTCTTTAAAAATAGCAGCGGCAAGTTCCTTACAGCGATGCCATGGATATTTTGTTATTTGATATAGCAGGCTCGAGGTAACAATGATTTCATCCTCTTCTGATGCAACTGCTAATAATCCTTTAAAATCAACTTGATCAGGATGTATAAAACCAACTGCTTTTTCCCAAAGTGACTCGTATTCTTCGCCGACAATTTGTAAAAATTTATATTTTCGTAGTCTATCAATTTCATACCAGAACGGGATAGCTTGAAATAACGTACCATCCTTATCGAAAGCAACAGCTTTTGCATCAATGATTTCTCCTGAAATTTGAATTTCCCCCATATTTAAGGTCACCTCATTTATAATAGATATATAACACACTATATACTGTACATTCTGAAATGCGTTACAGGTCAAGGGGGAATTTACGATTTTTACAATTGAAGATATCGCCAAATTAGCTGGAGTTTCTAAAGCGACTGTTTCTCGTGTAATCAATCATCATCCGTATGTTCGTTCAGAGTTAAGAGAAAGAGTGCAAGCAATTATTGATGAAAAGAATTATGTTCCCGTGGCGGTAGCGAAAGATTTACGTCGTCTGCAAACAAATTTAATCGGTGTAGTAGTACCGAGTTTACACCATCCATTTTTTAGCCAACTTATTCAGGAAATAAGTGATATTTTAAAAGGAGATTGTTATGATGTTGTGATATTACAATCAAATTTTGATACGAACAGGGAAAGGGAGTTTATACAATACGTAAGAACGAAGAAGTTAGATGGGCTTATTTTTGCTACACTTTCTTTGCCAATAGAGGAGATTGAATGTGCAAGCACTTCAGGTACAATTGTTATATGCAATGAGCATGTAGAAACAGAATTGATATCAACAGTTCAATTTGATGAAGAACGGGCAGGGTATTTAGGAACAAAGCATCTTTTAGAAAAAGGATATACACGCATTGGATTTTGTTACGATACATTAAAAAGTAAGGCGCAGCGAATGGGAATTTGTGTTCCAAAGGATTTTGGTGTGATTGGATTCGATAATCAGGAACTTTCGATGATGATGAATCCTAATATAACAACCATCCATACCTCTATTGCAAGTATGGCAAAGACTTCTATCGCATTATTACATAAACAATCACAAGGAGAGCGTACACAAAGGCTACAATTGCCTATTTCAGTTATAGAAAGGGAATCGACAAGAAGGAAGGAAGAATATGTTCCACACAAATCGTTTACAATTTCGTAAATATCCAATGGATGATTTAGATTTTTACGTTTCCTTATGGGGGAACGAACAAGTGATTCGCTACATTGGGAAAGGAACTCCCAAAACGTATGAACAATGCAAAAAAACCTTGAAAGCGGGGTTAGTGAAATGTGTGGAGAAAAAGCAATAGCCTTGAGAGATTCATTAGTTATAGAAAAATATGCAGGTACAAAAGAGAATTTAATGGAAGCAGGGAACAGCAAAGATTATAAGAAAATCGCATTATTTTATGAGGGTGTATCAATAGAGGATTTAATGAATAGAACAGTCTAAAAAAGATGGTTTCGGTATTTAAACCCGAACCATCTTTTAATTTAAAGTTTAGCTATAAATAATATTTTGACTCATAAGGTAATTTGGCATAATTGAAGTACTCATATTATCCTTTTTAAAAGCACGTCACTATTCTCTTATGATAATAAGAATGCAACGTACTTTCAAAAATTCAAAAAGCCTTTTTATTTTGTTCCCATTGCAAGTTTTAGTCCTAAACAGATTAGAACTACACCTGTTATTCGCTCCATAATACGCTGGACAGCTGACTTTAAAATCCACGTTCTGAACAATTTCATAATGGAGATGTAACAGATGAACCACCCCAATGTTAGTCCAGAATATATCAGCCCCAGCAACAAGGCTTGAGGAAAAAAACTTTGCGTTGTATTCGTGAATTGAGGAAGAAATGTTAAAAAGAACAAGGCAACCTTAGGATTGAGAACATTTGTTAAGATTCCCTGTCTATAAAGGCGCGAAAAAACATCATATGATGATGTGACTGTTGATTTCCCAACTCTAACATGGTCCTGATTACTATTTTTAAAAGAGGATATTCCTAAAAAAATAAGATATACTGCACCGATAACTTTAATAATGACGAACAGTTTGGCAGATTGCATTAATAATAAGGATAATCCAAGTCCGGTGGCAATTGTATGTACAAGAATTCCGGTGGCAATTGTATGTACAAGAATTCCGCTAGCTATCCCCAATGCAGTGAGTAATCCTCCTTTCGTAGAGAAAGTGATTGTATTTTTTGTTACAAGAGCGGTGTCGATTCCTGGAGACAAGATTAGCAAAATAGATGTGACGATGAATGTCCAGTGATTTATGTTCATTTCGCAATCCTCCCATTATAGAGTAGGTCTCTGATACCGATAGCAGTATCATCAATCGCTTCAATCGCTTCAATTGCTTCTTTAATCTCCCAAGGCGGATCAGCAAATGACATAAAATCATGAACCATCCCTTCATATCTTCGTAAAATAACAGGTACTCCAGATATTCTTAAACGGTTTGCATATTGCTCGCCATCGCTTCTAGCAGGATCAAATTCAGCTGTCACAATGTAAGCTGGAGGTAAGCCACTCAAGTCGACGCTTAGTAGCGGTGAAGCAAAAGGATTATTTATATCCTCTGGTGATGAAAGATAGTGTCCACAAAACCATTTCATAGCGTCATAAGTAAGAAGATACCCCGTTGCGTATTCTTTATAAGTTTCAGATTGTAGACGGCAATCTGTTATCGGATAAATAAGAAGTTGGGCGCACAGTTTTGGGCTCTTTGCTTGTTTCAATTTAAGGGTTACTGCAGCGGCAAGGTTAGCCCCAGCACTGTCACCTCCGATTGCTAATAAAGTAGAATCACCTTGGATATCTTTTGCATGTTTGTAAACCCACTGAGTTACGAACAATGCTTCATATACTGGATCAGGAAACTTGTATTCCGGTGCAAGATGGTAACAAATTGAAACCACGATAACTCTAGCTTTTTGTGTAATTCTACGACAAATCGTGTCGACTCCATTTAGACTGCCAAGCACCCATCCACCTCCATGAAAGTAAATCAAAATAGGGAAGTTCCCTGAATCAGGAGGCGTATAAACCCTAATCGGTATCTCTCCAAATGGTCCATTTATTTTTTTTGTTGTGACACGTTCATTTCCTGAGAGTCTTGGGTTCACAGGTGTTGTCAAATAAGGGTTCTTCACTTGTCCTCGTGCTTCTTGAACAGAAAGTAAATGTAGAGGACGAGATTCTTTTGAATTTATTTTATTGAGAATAGATTTAATTTTGGGATTCAATTCCATCAGTTTTCCTCCTTTTTCTAATAGTACTTATAATCAAGATATTTATAGTATAGATAATAATATCTATTT
>NZ_JBALQK010000255.1:0-1471 GCF_036965845.1 Bacillus sp. JJ1127
TAATCTGTACCCTTTGTAAAGGACATTTTGAAAAAAAGTTATGCAACATCAAGAAGATGATTTCTGTATTCAACAGGGGTCATCTTCTTTAAATTCCATTGATATCTATAATGATTGTAATACGTCATATAGCTCTTAATTTCATGTTTTAATTGTGTAAAAGACTCACAGGGTTTTATAGATGCTTCATCTTTGAGATGACCAAAAAACGATTCTTGTGGGGCGTTATCCCAACAGTTTCCTCTTCTCGACATAGATTGTCCTAGCTTACATTTCTTGACTAATTTTTGATAGGTAGGACTTGTGTAATGAACTCCTTGATCTGAATGGATAAATGCACCTTCAGCTAATTTGATTCGTCTATTCTTCTTTAGTTTAAGCAGAGTATTAGTAGCTATATCTAACGTAAGCCGTTCTGAAACATGATAAGCTAAGATTTCATTCGTGGATCCGTCTTGAATTGTAGACAAATAAGCCCTCTTATTCTTACCGTAAACTAAATAAGTAATATCTGTTAGAAGCGCCTTTCCAGGAAGATTTTGTTTGAATTCTCGATTTAATAGATTGGGTACAACTCGATGTTCTTTCGTCGCTTTCATCATTCTTTTATAAGGATTCGCCTTACGAATCGGACAGACAATCCCGTATTTTTTCATAATTCTACGTATACGCTTTAAATTGTAGACAACTTGAAATCGACCCGCTAATGTCATTTTAATTTGACGAGCCCCTTTATTCCGATTTCTAAATCGCAATGCCTTTAAAATGATTTCTTTTACCACCTCATCTTGATCATTCTTTTGTTTCCGCTTTTCTTGAGATTGTAAAGAGAAATAATTATAGTATCCAGAACGTGAAACGCCAGCTACTTTACACAAGTGGCTTACCATATTTCTTACGTTATATTTTTCGATGACATAACGAATTAATAGATACTTTTGACTAGGTGATAACGTTAGTTTCCTTTCATCCTCCCTTCCATAAGTTTGATCTTTTTTAACAGCTCATTTTCAGCCTTTAGTAAGTTTCGTTCAGCTTCCAAACGTGCGTACTTTTCTTCTAACGTAAGTTCTCTCTCAAGAGATCTTCCAGAGTTTTCTTTGCGTGTATCACGTAAACCAAATACACCATTCTCTCTATAAGCACCACGCCATCTACTTCCTGATGAAATAATACGCTTTATTCCAATCATATCTATGTCAAAACCACATGCTTCAAAGATGTCCCTAGGCAATTTTCCTTTTTCATTTTCTTCAATAAAAATACGCTTAAATTCGTCTGTGTAAGTAATAGCCTTTTCACTCACAGCTTTTACATATGGATTCTTTAATAGTGTTTGAATTTCTTTTTCCGTAAAAATCTTTTTTGTCATTTTGAAATTTCTCCGATCCCGATTTTTCTCTTATTATACAAGAAATACCCTATAGAACAGACTTTTTTTCAAAGTGTCTATTCTATAGGGTACATTTTA
>NZ_JBALQK010000256.1:0-2029 GCF_036965845.1 Bacillus sp. JJ1127
TTCAGTGTAGCCTATCCAATCTTCTCATTAATCTGAAAATCATAACCTGTTGTACTATAAGCTGAGCAGCCATAAAACCCTTTTTTTAGAACAACTTGACTACCGCACTTTAGACATGAACCAAGTAACATCTTTTCCTCTTCTTTCCTTTTAGCTTCCTCTATCTTTTTAATTGATGAATCTAAATTCCATGTTTTAGAGATTTGTTCAATATCGTTTAGTAGCTTTATAACTAATTTTTCAGCCTTACCTATAAATTGCTTATAGTCGACTCGACCATCAGATATTGCCTCTAATACATTTTCCCATTTTGCCGTTAATTCAGGTGAACAAACAATCATCTTGTCACCAAGTGCATCCATTAGCATCCGGCCCTTCTCTAATAAAAGCACCTTATTATTCTTATTTACTATATATCCACGATCATACAATGTATGAATAATCCCATCACGCGTTGCTACAGTACCTATTCCGCTTGTTTTCTTTAGAATTTTTTGCATTTCTTTATGTTCCATAAGTGAGCCGCAATTTTCCATTAATTCAACTAATGTCCCAGGTGTCAAATACGGAGGAGCCTTAGTCATTCCCTTATTAATTTCTGTATCAATAATCGTTCCTGTATCTCCTTCATTTACATCTGGTAAATGGGCTACTTCGTCACTTTCTTCTTCCTCTTCAGAAATTTGTTCTTTCTGATATAACATCTTCCACCCTAAATTCACCTCTTGTTTTCCTTTGGTTAAAAACGTTTCGGTGTCATCTACAACTGTGATAATTGAAGTAAAATCATATAATGCATCTTCGTGATGCGCAGCAATAACGCGTTTCACAACCAAATCATATATTGCTTTTTCTCCAGAATTTAATTTCGAAAAATCCGTAGGAACGTCTAATAGTATAATTCCATGATGATCTGAAACCTTTTTCTCGTTTATATAACGTGAAGACAAATCAGTACTGAGTATTGGAGCAGGTAAGTATTTTGAATATTCCTCGGTATACTTTAACTTTTCTAAAACCGTAGAAAGAATAGGTGCTTCAGCTGCTGTAATATATGGATTATCTGCACGAGGATATGACAACAAGCCAGCTAAATACAAGTTTTCTGCATGATGAAGGGTATCCTTAGGATCCATTTTAAATAATCTATTTGCTGTAGATTGCAGTCTGGTTAAATCAAAAAATTGAGGTGGCTTAAAAGCTTTACGTTCTTTTTTCACTTTTTTTATAATAGCTGTTTCTTCTAACAATCGAATTGAAAGTTCCTCTATAGCCTCCTCACTATCAAAACGATTCTTTTCTTCCTTGAACCATTTTCCAGTGTATTCTTTACCATTCATTTCAAAAGTCCCTGTTAAGGTCCAAAAAGGTTCTGGCATATGAGCTTCTATTTCTTTAATACGATCATAAACAAGACGCAGCGTTGGAGATTGACACCTTCCAATTGAAAATACCTCTCTTTTAAAACCATTTAAATCACCATTTTCAGATTGTCTATTTGCAAATTCTAATTGCATTCTTAACGATACAGACCTTGATAGATTTACACCTACTAGGAAATCTGCAATTGCACGTGCATGAGCACTGTGATATAAATTTTCTTTTGATTTATATGGAACTAATTCTTGCATTCCTTTTTTAATTGCAGATGGCGTTAAAGAAGAAATCCATAAACATTTAGTTGGAAGATTTCTTGTTGTGACGAATCTTATTATATCGGTATATTTTTTCATGCCCTCTCTTGCTGAGTCACAACAGTTAATAAACATTGTAACTTTAGGATCATTAGCCAGTTTTTTTATTGTTCTAACATGTTTTTCTCTGCCTTTAATAGGTTTATAAAAATAGTTCTCAGGCATTAGTGGCAATCTTGATAAACTCCATGGGGTGTTAGTCCCCATTTTTTCTTCATCAAAAGTTAAAAGATGCCCCTGGCAATATGCTACATATGCACCATCTGGAAATTCATTGCAGGGCATTATTTCATAATACAAATCATGCTTTTTATACTGGAGTTAGTATAGTCATA
>NZ_JBALQK010000257.1:0-5224 GCF_036965845.1 Bacillus sp. JJ1127
TGCCCATCAACTTAAGAATATCAACTACCCCCAAGTGTAAAAAAACGTTATTGGATGTTTTTTTCACTCCTCCGAAAAGGGGGAGTACCTGCTCCCCTGTCACCAACCCTATTTATCAGTTCAATAGGTTGTATCTGGAAATAAAAGTAAGACTATGACCTATTTTTACACGTTATCTTAACTCGAAAATAGAAAACCTTTGTCTATCAATGGTTTATTCATTGTAGCCATATAAACAACGTATTCGTCTTGACAATGAGCCTCGCAGCATCAGATTCTAACCTCTTTGCCCGACACCTGAAAAATGATCGATTTACCTAACAAGGTTATCTGATGCCTTCTCATTGTAAAGACATCGTTACGCTGAATACGTTGTTTACAGAGTTAAGATATCATGTCTACAGTGTAACATTTAGGAAGGTTTTCTTTACTTTGTATACCATGAATAGCATGTTTGTAACTAGTTAAGATAATACACGTATCTCGGCCATACCCCTAATTGATTTCTCTAGTAGATTCTGACTTGTGAAATGTGATCGTGATGATTTTTTTAGTTTATTTTCTTATTACAATTAATTACATTCTCAATTAAACCTTTACCAGGAAAATCAGCAGCAATAATTCCTGTATATGCTGGTTTGTTATTCGCTATATAATCAGTTGTTAAAACGTTTGTTCCTTCAAACGAAATGGTACAAATTCCTAAAAAACAACCTGTTCTAGGAAAGTCTGGATATGAACTATTCCAACCAGGAGTAGTAAGGCCGGTAGCAAGGCGAGGTGCAGATGTTCCAGGGCTGCTATGTCCACTTGCTACAAAGTATGGGAATGAACCACCGCTACCGCTTAAATAATTTATAGATTTATATTCATCCCTCCATTGATAATGCTGACTTGCATCTTTCAAGTGTTCTTTTACAGATTCCCATTTCGCATATAGATCCCAGTTTGTAGACAGAGAATATTTATCTTGTTTATAAAATTCGTAAGCATAACTAATACCAATATTCGATCCACCAACATCGCGAAGAATGACAATTTTACCTCTCATTTCTTTGAGTTTTGGATTAGTTATTGTGCCGTCTTGACTATCCCAAAAGAATCCAGGGTATTGATCCATATATCTGCGAAGTGTGTTATTAAATACATCATTCGATTCGGAACTATATTCTTGTTTCACTCGCATTAAAATCGTTTCACTTGGGTTTTCTTTTAAGAATGTAGTAACCTCGTTTAGTACGTCATCAAACATTGCATTCAAATAATAAGGACCATGATGAATTGCAAAAGCTCCATCTGTATATTTACAACGAATGTCTAAAAAACGGATTCCAGAATTTAATTGCGTTTTTAATGACATAGATTGTGTATGGACGATATCGGCTGGAGCGCTCCATGAAGTACTATAAGCCATGGAATCGTGTGTACCTGGAATTGATAATTGACTTAATTTTGTATTACCGTTAATGCTTTTCATCCAATTTGGGTTTTCATATCCTATTGTAGAATCATGAGAATAACCAGGGTGTTCATGAGCAAATGCTGATGAAGAAAAAGTGAACATAAACAGTAAAACAATCATGCAACTAAAGATTTTTTTCAAGTTACTTTCCTCCTTGTGTAGTAGTAAAAGTTTTGTGATAGAATGTCTAGTTGATCCAGAGCGCTGGAGAAGCATAGAAATATCGTTCAATTTTATTTCTCTGTTTATTTAGGATACATAAAGACTTGTGGAATTGATTTCTGGAAATAAACGATTTCTAATTCTCTACCGGATCTGCTGCTGCTAAATTTTGTTACATTTTTCACAATCTTAATTGTATAGTGGAAAAATATTAATTGCAATATATAAATAAAATGATAAAATATGCAATTATGTATATTGAAGAAAAGTCATGTGGGGGTCACCTTACATGCCCATAAACTTAAGGGCATTAACTATCCCAAGTTGTAAAAAAACGTTATTCTTTTTGTATATTTCTACAAAAAGAATAACGTTTTTTTCGTTTTATGGATACATTTTTTTAGCTTGATGGTGATGGGGTGCTACCCCATAGATTCTGTTTTTTCTGGTAATTTCTTTGTAAATTGATATAAAGCAATTGCTCCTAAAATAACAAGTATACCTTCAGGAGCATCTAATAACACAGTTTTTCATGTTCCTGAAATTAATAACTCATTACCTGTAGAAGATTTATAATATCCCTCTATATAACCGATAGTAAATTGAATTACAGATAAAAAGATAAATAAGCCTAAACCTATTCGAATCCCTTTTTTATTTTTAAACATATTTTCCCCTCCTTTATAATTGTATATTGATATGTAAAGTTATTGTAAATATCATTAAATTTTCTGTCAAGGTGACCGGAGTAGAAGGGATTTTTAAATGTCCTGTTATTTTTTAGGCTAGTGGTCCCGCCGCATTGCTAACAAGCTAAAATTTTATAGTACCCCCAGAACGAAATTTTGTGCTAACTTGTAACAAAAAAGCTCATTTTTTCGTTTTGGGGTAATCCTAAACTCTTAAGTTGATGGGCATGGGGCGGTACCCCTTATTGAGTTTTAAAAAAGGGCGCTCTATTGAGGGAGTGCCCTTTTCGTAATTCATGATATAGAATCTCTTTATATTACCAGGAGTCACCGTGACTGGATTGCATGTACATGATTGTACTAGATTTAGTCGAATCAATATGTTCTTTGGATTCTGATTGTGAAGGGAATGCTAATCCTATAGATAAAGCAGCTGAAAGTGATAAACCTAAAATTGTTCCAAATAGTTTTTTCATTATTTTAACGCTCCCTTTTCGAAAGTTTTTTCTTTAGCTTGAAGGCTCATATAAAAGTATTTACTAGCTTTTACAGTGTCGTTTTCTTCGTAAAACTTGATTGCTAATTTTTCAGCGTATTCTTGGGTGTAATTATATAGTTGTTGCCTATCGAAAAATGAGATAGCTTCCAAAGATAATCCTTCGAGAATAGCAGCTGGAACACCTTTGTTCATATAATCTAAAAGCTTGAAATGATATAGGTATTCTTTGTTATCTAATTGCTCACAAATCGCTAATCCTCGTTCTATTAACTCGGCCGAATGCTTAACTTCGCCGAGTTTGAAACGTTCTCTAGCTTCAAGGAAAAAGGCTTTGAAATGACCAGGAATATTAGTTGTTACTTCGGTTAAGTGCCGAATCGCTGAAGCGGATAAGTTTTGGCTGCTATATAAAAAACCTAAATTATTTCGGACTCTTAATATTAGGGAATCCTCATTGTTTTTGCGTAAAATATCTATTGCAGAATTAAATTTTTCTTCAGCTACAGGGAATTGTCTTATGTCTATACATGCTAAACCGTATAAGTTCTCGCAAGCGGCTACATTATTTTCATAACCATTATGTTTGGAGAAAATTTTTTTAGCTTTAGTCACGTGCTGAATCGCTAATAGGGGTTGGTAAGTATGAAGATAAAAGTTAGCGAAACGATAGTTAAACTCGGCTATTTCAAGATCATCATGAACATGCTGTAATAGTGCATCGGCTTTTTCGTAGTGTTCCCAGGCTTCATTGTTATTTGAAATGAGTGCTGTGTGAATCCCTTTGAAAAAGTGGTAATAATAAGATAAGAGTTCATTTTTTGGTATGTCTAGTTCATCGATTGCTTGGAAACTGGTTGGTGTGATGCTTAAATGATCAATCAAAACATTAAAGCGGAAAGTAAGAAGTGAGTAATGGAATAGTAAGTTTGGATCTTCATTAATGCTTTCACTGTACTTATCGATCTCGTTTTTTAAGTTTTTTGCTTCCTTAGTGTGCTGGGCGCGAATTTCTTGATACCAGTTATTTAAAAGATGTGTAATCTTATCGCTTGTTTTCAGCTGATTTACCATAATTTTCCCCGCTTTCTGATATATTTTATTTGGATATAGTTATGTATATATTAGCAAGAAATGAAGTGCGGTAAAGTATTTTGCGAAATAAAAAATATTTTTCAACAATTTTCTGATAATTATAAAGAGAGATATAAAAAGGAATTCAATTGGATTCCTTGTATAAATAATTTGTTCGGTTTCATTTAAATAAAATTTTTAGTGCATTTAGCAATGTTAGTAGAATATAAAGTCATAATTACAACGACTATATACATAGCTAATAGAGATTTGGTGTTTTTTTGTTCTTTTACTTGATCCTTGTTCAGAGACATTAAGTTTTGAATATCTTAATTCCATTATCATTACTGCAGTAATGATAAAATCTATAACAGATAACTTTATTATGTATACTCAAGATGCAAAAGAACACTTAAAATTTGTGCGATTTATCCCTTAAAGAGACAAACTAAAAAATTTAATTCATGATTAAATAAACGAAATGAATATTACAGAATGATTACATAAAATTGATTCGAAATAGAAAAACAAAAACTAGTAACCATCTGAAATTCAGTATTCTTAGTTACTATTACAGAAATCATAAAAAAATAGTTCTCATTTTCATTACAACAATATAAATACTTCCTCCTTGATGTTAAAATTCCTTTATATCAACTTTGAAATACAGGGGGCTACATTATGAGTATTGGTTCAACTCACAATCACGTTACTAGTAAAGAAATAATGGCCACTAACGCATATGTTACAGGAAAGATTATTTCACAATCAAAAGCATCGAATATTTTAAAACGTTTTGATCCCGAAGAGAAACCAGGAAATAACCCTAGCGGTATATACTTTATATCCGATCAAGGAGAAAGAGTATTCGAATATTACAAAGGGTTAAAGCCTAATTTATTTAATAAACAACGACTAGAGAACTACGAAGAATTAAAACATCGCGCTATAGATTATTGCGCTGAAAATACTAATCTAGTGCTATAACAAAAGAAAAGAGCGTTCCTAATAGAACGCTCTTTTCTTTTTCATTTTAACTACTCAAATAACAATCAACAATTTCACCGATGACAAATACACTTCGATTTTGGAACGCATCTGTTGCGATCAGTTATCCTTTGTATAACTCAACCTTCATCTACACAACCAAACTTCCATAATAGGGGTCACCATACATGCCCATCTATCAATAATAGACTTGTCCACCATTTAGAAAAATGGTATATCCATTCGGATCTAAATTCTGAAATTGAATTTTATATTGTCCTCCTCTGGATGTAAACTTACTTATTGGAACATTTATTCCTCCTAAGAAACCACCAACTTTTATACTTCCTACTT
>NZ_JBALQK010000258.1:0-9826 GCF_036965845.1 Bacillus sp. JJ1127
TGGGACAGCCCCTTTTTTAATCTTATTCTTCCCCAAAACGTTCAACAAGTGTTGCAAGTGTACGAACCATTGCACCTGTTGCTCCAGCTGGACCTAAATCATGTGCACCCTTTGTCTCAGATGTTCCAGCGATATCTAAGTGTACCCATGGTGTTTCTTCTGCAAATTCACCAAGGAATGTTCCTGCCATTACTGCATGACCTTCGCGGCCCGGTGAGTTATTTAAATCTGCAAATTTACTGTTACGAACGCGCTCTTTATCACGCTCAAAAATCGGTAATTGCCAAATTGGCTCATCCGTTTCCATTGATGCTTCTAATACTTGTTCAAACAATGTTTCATTGTTTGTCATTGCACCCGTTGTATGGTTTCCAAGTGCAACGATGACACCGCCTGTTAACGTTGCAACATCAACAAGATAATTTGCACCAAGTTTTTTCGCATACGTAATACCATCCGCTAATGCTAGACGACCTTCTGCATCTGTATTTAATACTTCAATTGTTTTACCGCTCATAGATGTAATCACATCATCTGGTTTAAATGCTGTACCACTTACCATATTGTCTGTTGATGGAATAACAGCAACCACGTTTTGCTCTGGACGAAGTTCCCCGATAATTTCCATTGCACCAAGAACTGCTGCAGCGCCGCCCATATCGCCTTTCATACCAACCATGCCTTCACGTGGTTTTAAAGAGTAACCACCTGTATCATATGTGATCCCTTTTCCAACAAAGCCAATAACATCTGTCCACTCTTCTTTTCCTTTATAAATAAGAGCAATCATTTTTGGCGGCTCTGTAGAACCTTGGTTTACGGCAAGTAATGCCCCCATACCAAGCTCTTCTATTTCTTCTTTCTCAAGCACTTTATAATCCATATCGTATTTTTCCGCCAACTCAACTGCATACTCTGCAAGCGTTGTTGCTGTTAACATGTTCGGCGGCATATTTACAAGTGTACGAGCTGAGTTTGTAGCACGTCCGTGTACATATCCAACCATTAATGCAGCTTCGATTTCTTTTGCATCTTCCGCTGTAATAACGGCAAGTGTTTCTAGCTCTACGCTCTCTTTTTTACCTGTTTTATATGTTTGTAATTCGTATGTACCAAGGGAATGTACTTCAGCTGCAATATGTGCAACATCAATTGCGTCTAATTTATCTGTTACGAACGAATCAAGTAAGATGGCAGCATCTTGTACTTTGGCAGATTGTAACGTTTTAAATGCCTTACTAAGTGAAGCACGTAATGTTTCTGTTGTATATGCTTCTTTTTTTCCAAGACCAACGAAATAGTAACGCTTTACATTTGTTTTTCCTAAGCTATGCACTTTTGAAATGGCTTTTTTCTTTGCACTAAGTTCTTTCTCTTCTAATAGAACTTGTAATTGTCCATCAAACGCTTTGTCTAATTCCTGCACAAAGCTGCTCGCTTTATCTTCTTCGAATAAGGCAACAATGACTGCTTCATGGCTTGCTAATTCTTTTTGTACTTGAAACATATTCAAACCCCCTAGATTTCTCTATCTTTCATTATAACTGTATTTTTTCGGAAATGCGATAATTCTAACTTCTCTTTCATTTCATGTATATAAAAAACTCAGGTAACGATGGTAGCTCATGTATTCTTGCATATGGAATGCTCTCTATTTTTTCAGGTATTATTTTTCGGCACTCTTTCACAAATATTACGATTTCTTCTACATCTAAGTTCCAATGCACAGGGCAGTATGGCGTCAAATATTGCTCTGCCACTTCCATCATAAGGCGCGCTCCCTTTACATTTCCATAACTGTAATGATACTGAGCAACTACCATTTGTAGTAACCCTTTTAAAAATAAATTACTCCGCTCTTCCAGCCACATTTCTTCAAGCAAATCATGGCACGTATAATAATCTCCTTCATTATATTTCACGAAAAACTCATAATACGCAAAAGGATAGTCTTCCACTGTCGCACCCCGTTTTTCTTATATTGTGAAACAGGACAATAAAAAAAGTCCAGTGTTAATCACACTAGACTATCTCTGTTTCAAATATTGACCACGGAATACTTGCATTGTTTCATCTTGGTTCAGCATCGTTAACTGATCTTCTGATAATTTACCATTTCCCATTTTTACTACATATACATTTACCTTTTTCTTGCCCCACTGGCTATATACATCTTGAACAGTCTCATAATATAAATCAAGTCGATTTCCTTTTATAGCGCCGCCTTTATCCGCGACAACACCGTACCCATAACCTGGTACAAAAAGAATGGTCCCAATTGGAAATACTCGTAAATCCGCTGCGATTGTAGAATATAAATCTCTTTTCGCCTTTACACCTGAATACGTGATACCATACTCTGGATGCCCAGGGCTTTTTCCTGTTGATTCGGCACCTGACGTATAACCAGTTGCAGTCATTTCCATAACACGATATTTCGACCAGTCATTTGCCTGTTCTAAAGCATTTATCACTTCTTTACTCGGAACAACTTGTTTTTTCATTTCAGCTGCATGTACTTCTTTTACATCTCTTTCTTTATATGTTTTTATAATATCTACTAAAGAAACTCCTGTGAATGCTTGCCACGTCACACATAATGCTGCTACAAGTAAACAAGTCATCATAATGCGAATACCATATCGTTTTAACATTTTTATATTCCACACTCCTTCATCGTTAGTCATTCCCTATACGAGAAAGAAATATGCAAAAAAAAATCTCCAAACGGCTTGGAGACTAAAACATTTGATATCCACTTTTTCGAAGTTTCTTTATCACAACTCCTGCTAAAATCGCTCCTATAAATCCAGTCGATAAAATAAAAAGATCGGCTTGTCCAAGATGCGATACACTTGTTCCAAATGAAGAGAATGTTTCTTTCGGTTTTGAAAAATAATCCCACACACCTGCTTTATTAATAATAAGCATACAAACAATTGGATAGATGACAACCATCACCCACGTCGCACGTAAAATCATGTTGAGCAAAAAACCAATTCCAAAAAAAAGTATAAAAAACAACATCATTGAAATAAGTAATACCGGGATACTCAATCCTTTCCCCTCTCCTTCTATTTCTTATCTCCTGCCGTAAACACATGATACGATGTATATCCAAATTGCTCTCCTGGATTTAAAGTTGTTTCCATCTCAAGAAGCGGTTCTGTATTCCCTTCAAGTAAGTGCCGAACTAATATAGAAGCATCTTGACCATACGCAATATCTTTCGGATGTAAAAAAGCTACTTCAGACAGTTCCTTCTCTTGAACCGTAACCTCTTCTCCTTCTGGCTCCAGCAGAAAAATAATCATATTATCACTAATCTCATCACGAATGACACCAGAGCGAATACCAATCACTCCTTTTACATGTGCAACGATGCCTGTCTCTTCTAAAATTTCACGTCTAACGGCTTGATCAATTGTTTCTCCTTCATTTACAAAACCAGCTGGTAACGACCACTTCCCTTTTAACCCGCCGTATTTTTTCTTTACAAAGAGCCATCGACCATCTTTTGTAACTACAAGCCCACTTACAGCTAACCAAACATTCCCGCGTTTCCCCATGATGTAAAACCCCTTTCACCTAAAGGACAGAATATTCATTCTTTTTATATATTATACTATATTTTTCAGTGAGAATAACATAATCTTCCTTGTTCCTCAGTTACTACGTTTCTTTCTACCCTTCTGCATTTTCCATATATTTTATATAATGTAAATATAGGGTATTATTTCCCTGTAGAAAGGTCTCGAATTCCTTCAAAATTCTTCTTTGAATATTACATCACACCTATTCATTGCGAAAGGAGTAAAAAGTAAAATGAGAAATCAATCAAAAAAGTCCAGTATTGTATTTGTAACATTAGTTTCCGCATTACTCTTCTGCTCTGTCTTAGTTGCCATTTCACTTTCACCACTTGCTGATTTAGGACCTAATGCAAATAAATTTAACTCTTTAGGCATGTGGAAATCAATCGGCATGATTTTACTATTTTATATCGTACCTCTACTTCTTTATATAGGAGGAGTGAAGGCAATACAATTCATTATGGCTTTTCTTTGCGTTATGGGGCTATTCGTACATCTTGTGATACTTGCAGCTGTATTTATTACAATACGCGCAAGTGACTATAACGCCTCCTCTTTCTTAGGAGTCATCATTCTTTGCGCAGCGGTATCAATCACAAATGTAATTTGGTTTTTTGTTGCTTTTCGCTCAAAAAGAACTTCTACTTATACACTGGATGCACAATAAAATAGAAATTAAAAAAAGCAGAAACGCCTCCTAGCCGTTTCTGCTTCTTTCTACTATATACCTCTTTTGATTTTCCAACATATAAAGTGAAACTTTAATCCGTGGGGGGGTTTCTTCATCCCCCACGGATTATTAGCCCTCACCAATCGGGCTTTTACGGGCAGTTTATCTCCCACCTAACTTCTTTAGAAAAGCGGAAGCGGCTTGCTCAGAATCGCAGGACGCCCGCGCCAAGGGCAGAGAGGCGCTTTTTGCCTCGTCCGAGGGGGCGAAACGACCGGAGATTCTAGCCGCTAGAGCTGGACAATGCTTTCACCGAATTTTGAGGTGGGAGTATTACTGCCCGCAAATAGCGGGATAAAACACGGCTGTGAAAACAAAAGTGGATCTCCACTCGTTTACTCCCTTTGTTTTAACATGGCATGGGGTAGGAAAAAGCCCTGACCGCTTCTATGCATGGCCGGATGCTCTCTCCCATCAAAAAAGAAAGGTTTTTTCATTTATATTTATATATTAAAAGAACTTCAATTTACCTTTTTTAAGAACTAATAAAGGTCCACCAAGTAAGAATAAGTAACGGTTATCGATTACTTTCTTCATGAATGAAGCTTTCCAGCCCGTTAGCTTTTTACCCATAACAACGCCCATTGCATCGTCATGTCCTAATGAACATACAGAACCTTTGTTATCAAATACGAATTTCTTCATTTCGCCTTTACCGCGAATTAACACAGATAAGTTATGCGCAATGTTGTAACCTTGCTGAATTGCAATTTGTGCTGTCGGTGGATATGGACGGTTATTTTCTTCATTAATGATTAACGCTGCGTCACCAACCATAAATACCTCTTCATGACCTGGAGCATGCATATACTCATCAACTTTAATACGTCCGCGCATCGCTTCAAAGCCAGACTCTTCCACAATGCCGTTACCGCGAACACCAGCAGCCCAAACAACAGTTTCAGATTTAAGTAACTCAACATCGTCACCATTTGCAACTAAAATGCCTTCTTCAGTCGCTTCTTTAATTGCTGTACCGATGCGGAATTCTACGCCTTTTTTCTCTAACTGTTTTACAGCGTACTCAACTAATTCTGGATCAAAACCAGGAAGTGCTGTTGGAGCAGCCTCTACACAGATGATACGTGCTTTTTCACGTGGAACATCATACTCTTTGCAAAGTTCAGGAATACGGTTTGCAAGTTCTCCTACATACTCGATACCTGTAAACCCTGCGCCACCAACAACGATTGTTACTAACTCATCGCGCTTTTCAGTCGCATATTGAGAGAACTTATATTCCATATGATCACGAATTTGACGAGTTGCATTAATGTTAGTGATAGAGAATGCATGCTCTTTCAATCCTTTAATACCAAATGTTTCAGATTCGAAGCCAAGACCGATTACTAAGTAATCATACTCTAACTCACCATTTTTTAAGATAACGCGTTTTTCAGCTGCTTTAATTTCTACAACTGTATCTTGTACAAAGTTTACTTTATTTGTATCAATAACGTCTTTAATGTCGAGACGGATTTTATCATGATGTAATGTGCCAGCTGCACCTTCATGTAACCAAGTTGCTTGGTAGTGATAGCTGTTGTTGTTTACTAACGTAATTTCAGCTTCATTTACAGATAATGTTTTTTGTAGACGAACAGTCGTAATCATCCCACCATAACCTGCACCTAAAACTACGATTTTTGGAGTTTTCACTGAATCACAACCCTTTTCTTTATTAATAGTAATGAAAAAATAAGATCAAAGTGCTAAACACTCAATTTGTCAAGAATGTGGAATTTATCACATTCTCAATTACAACAAAACGTATTCAAAAAAAATTACGAAATTTGTCATAAAAAATTAACATAATACTTTCCTATATTAGTCGGTTTCATTTCATAATTCAAGCACCTAGAGAATTATCATTATTTTAAAATAACATAGCGTTTTCAAGGGTTTTTAAGCCTATATTTCATGTATTTTCCTACCGAGATATTTTATACCTCTTTCTAACTAATCTATGCAAAAGCTTACACACAATTCCGTCGTTTTCTTACATATTATGAACTAAAATATGCTATCATTTAAATGAAGTACAATCATTTGCAGGATTTTCGTATACATATGAAAAATATATGGAATCAATATCAAAATTCCATATATAGGGGGGCATAAATAGTGACAGAAAATCAAAAAATTTACGACATAACGATTATTGGTGGAGGTCCAACAGGGCTATTTACAGCGTTTTATGGCGGAATGAGACAGGCAAGTGTAAAAATTATTGAGAGCTTACCACAGCTTGGAGGACAATTGTCCGCACTATACCCTGAGAAATATATTTATGACGTTGCGGGATTTCCGAAAGTACGCGCTCAAGAATTGGTGAACAACCTAAAAGAGCAAATGAAAAAGTTTGATCCAACCGTTTGCTTAGAAGAAGCAGTGGACACACTTGAAAAACAAGCTGATGGCGTATTTAAGCTTGTAACAAATAAACAAACACACTATTCTAAATCTGTCATTATTACAGCTGGTAACGGTGCTTTCCAACCACGCCGTTTAGAATTAGACGGTGTAGAAAAATTTGAGAAGAAAAACTTGCACTATTTTATTGATGATATGAATAAATTTGCTGGAAAACGCGTCGTTGTATTTGGCGGCGGTGATTCTGCGGTAGACTGGACAATGATGTTAGAGCCAATCGCTGACCAAGTTACAATTGTTCATCGCCGTGATAAATTCCGCGCTCATGAACATAGCGTAGAAAACTTAATGAATTCTCGCGCAGAAGTAAAAACGCCATACGTTCCAGTTGAACTCATTGGTGAAGACAAAATTGAACAAGTTGTTCTGCAGCATGTCAAAACAGAAGAGAAGGTTGTCATTGACGTTGATGATGTCATCGTAAACTACGGCTTTGTTTCGTCCCTTGGTCCAATTAAAAACTGGGGCTTAGACATTCAAAAGAACAGCATCGTTGTAAACTCTAAAATGGAAACAAATATTCCTGGCATTTATGCAGCTGGTGACGTTTGTACATATGAAGGAAAAGTAAAACTCATTGCATGTGGCTTTGGTGAAGCACCAACAGCAGTAAACAATGCAAAAGCTTACTTCGATCCAAATGCAAAACTGCAGCCAATGCATAGCTCTAGTATGTTTTAATGTATAGATATGATAAAGAAGGCACAATTTCTACAATAGAAATTGTGCCTTCTTTTCTTACTTTACTTAATACTTTCTAACTCCCATTTATGCTTCTCATCTGGTGAATTTGTATGCTCACCTGTTAAAATATTCTCATGTAAAGATACAGGTGGGAAAATCCCATTATCTGCGACACTACCAACCCATTTATTGTATCTATACGTGATATAAGTAGAATCAGATTTTAAATAGAAGCTCTTTTGATTCGGAATTTTATCTAATTTAATTGTCGATCTGTTACGTTCTTGATCTAACCAACTATAATCATACCCATTTCCAACGTTAAGGTATTGATAGCCACCATGAGTACTGTTCGTAAATTTAAGGAATACTTCCTCATCTTTTCCAATTGGCTCTCCTGGTCTAGACTGACCTTTTCTCTCAATGATTACTGATGTAGCTTCAATATCTGGTCCATGTATTTCTTGTTTCTTCGGTCCAAGTCTTAATCCATCCCAGTTGTTTCCTTTTAGATTAAAGTGTACATATTTTCCGTTTACAGTTTGAAATAAAGTACTTACATGCCACTCTTCTCTCACGTTACCTTCACGAATTTCCGAGCTAGACGTTTTCAAATAATACGGTTTTCCTTCTACAATAAATTCACCATTATTATCTACTAATAAGTTATCGAACTCTTTATTATACTTAACAGCTGTAGAGATCTTTTGTGTCGGAAGTTTCTTTTGTGCATCATTGATTTCAAATGTCACTTCTTTTGATGGATCGAATTGATCTAAGCTTACAGTTTCTTTAGATTCATATGAATTCCCATTTTTCACCAATGTTACTTGTTGTGTTGTTTTAGAATTTCTCTTTTCAAAAGAAGCAGTAATTTCATTATTTGCTCCTAATAAGCCAGGTACGACTGCCGCATAAAGCTTTTTCTTAATTGGATCATAAGCGCTATATGATAATGTCGGTGGCTGTAGTTGTTCAAAAACACCGACTCTCCAACCTTTCGTTACAGCCTCTTCTTTTATATTTTCTAAACTGTTTTTCTCAAAGACGTCTCGCTGTCCACCGTAATTTTCTACAAGCGCATTTACTTTTTTAGAATCTACGTTAATATGTTTTAAAACCTCATTCAACTTTAAATTTGTATTCGCACCAACACCATTTGGCGCATACACTCTAAACTTCGGTTGATTTCCGATATCTGTTTCTAGTAATGCAGTAGAAGCATTTACACGAGATTCATATTTCCCTGCATCTCCTAAATTTTTAAATTCTCCGTCTTGTTCGATAGACACGTCCATTGTGCTCGTCGGTAATACTTCAACAGAAAGAAGTGCACCTTGTTCAACAGCTTTTAATTCATCTAACGTTAAGTAAATATTTACATCCGCTTGACCTTCTAAACTATCGATTAATACTTCTGTTTTATTTCTTCCGCCTTTTTCTGTGCTTAAATGCTGTGCTTTATAACGATCTTGTGTTGCCTTTACAGTATTGATAATCTTGTCCCCTAAACGAATGTTAAAATGTGGAGAAACATTTTCAGCCGATGCTGTACCCGTATTTTTATACTCTAACTGTAAACTTACTTTTGCTGCTTTTGCTGTATCAACTGTTGTTGCAGTAGACCAATCAAAATTATTAGAATAGCTTTCTGTTTCCGTGTCAGTTTTTGAATATCCATAGCCGACATTTAATGAAGCATCAGCTTTTGGTGTTGGGCCTGCTGCTGAACCTTCAACACCGCCTCCCACAGTTAGACCAACATTAAAGGAATGTTGTGTAGATACACTTTTCTCCCAGCCCTTATTAATAGATCCTCCTTTTGAATCTGTAATTTCCTTAATAGGGGTAACTCCAATACGTTTGATGCCAATTTGTAAGTTCGGCATATTGGCAACCATTGGATTGAAATCAGTATCAGAATCACTGCCAAAATGTGCAACTTCATAATCATCTGTAAAAGGATCTCCATCTGAATTCGCACTCATAGAATTCGTGATGAATTTTAACTTTCCTTTATCTTTCTCTGGATCCCATGCTTGCGCTTCATTTTTCCCAGTTTGGTAATTGAACTCAATTTTATATCCATTTGTCTCTAAATCGTTAGGAATACCATCTTTATCCCAATCATTATTTTGTACTTCAATTTTTTCAGTAGAAATCTGTCCTTTTTTTCCGTCAGTTCCAAGAACAGCTTTTTCTTCTTTTACATTTGCATTCTCTTGGAACTTCTCAACTTTACTTTCTGGACTTGGCTGATTTACGTCTGCTAAAGCAGGGGATGCTAAAGTTAGTGCCATTGTTACACTGCTTAATACAGCAAATGCTGGCTTCAATTTCTTTTTTTTCATCGTCATTTTTCTCCTTGTTTTCTACCATCTAGTGG
>NZ_JBALQK010000259.1:0-6003 GCF_036965845.1 Bacillus sp. JJ1127
AAGGTATACAAAAAGAGTCTTAACTACTTAGGGCTTTTTCTTATTTTCGGAAGTAAACTTTTGAATAGCAGCATTAGGGGCAATATACATGCCCATCAACTCAGGAGATTTTAATACCCTCAAATACCAAAAAGCGTTATCATTTCTAAACAGGCTAAATTAGAAAGGATGACGTTTTCTTATGAATCTCTCGATTCAAGATGAACTACTACCATTTGCAGAAGAATTACAACGATATGTTACACCTGTATTCTTAGAAGAACTTGCAAGAGAAATCGGATTTATCAAACGAAAACGTAAGTTTTCTGGCTCAGACTTAGCTACTATTTGCATTTGGATCAGTCAACAAGTAGCAAGTGATCCCTTGGTTCGATTATGTAGTAGGCTTCATGCAGCGACAGGCACTTTACTCAGCCCTGAGGGCTTAAATAAACGTTTAAATGCGAAAGCAGTTTTGTTTTTAAAACATCTTTTTTCTTTACTGTTACAACAAAAAGTATGTGAACAAACACAAATTTCTAACCACCTTTTCTCTTATTTTCAACAAATCCGTATCCTAGATGCCACCGTATTTCAAGTGCCAAATGCTTTAGAGAATGTATATCCAGGCTCTGGAGGATGTGCCCAAACAGCCGGAATCAAAATTCAATTAGAATATGATCTGCACAGTGGGGAATTTCTTAACTTTCAAGTTGGACCAGGAAAAAATAATGACAAAACTTTTGGTACAGAGTGCTTAGATACCTTACGACCAGGAGATTTATGCATTCGTGATTTGGGTTATTTTTCCTTGGAAGACTTAGATCAAATGGATCAACGAGGTACATACTATATTTCTCGTTTAAAATTAAATACAAATGTATATGTGAAAAATCCAAACCCGGAATACTTTAAAAATGGTGCAATAAAAAAACAATCGGAATACATACAAGTTGATGTGAAACAGATTTTAAATCAACTACAGCCTGGAGAAACATTTGAATTAAAACATGCTTATATTGGTGATAAACAACAGCTGTTTTCACGCGTTATTTTTAATCGATTAACAGAAAAACAACTTCAAAAAAGACGAGCAAAAATCTTAGAGAAAGAAAAATCCAAAAATAGAACATACTCAGCGAAAAGTAAAATGGTAGCGGGATTAAACGTGTACGTGACGAATACACCATGGGAATGGGTTCCGATGGAACAGGTACATGAGTTATATACTTTGCGTTGGCAAATAGAGATTGTCTTTAAAACGTGGAAATCACTCTTCAAAATAGACCATTATCGTAATGTAAAACAAGAACGATTAGAGTGCCACTTATATGGAAAGCTAATCGCTATTTTCCTGTGCTCCTCTACTATGTTTAAAATGCGCCAACTTCTTTTACAAAAGAAGAAAAGAGAATTAAGCGAATATAAAGCAATAGGGATGATTCAAGATTATCTATATCTTTTGTATCAAGCTATACAGAAAGGCACCCAAGAAGTAACAAAGATTCTAATTCGCCTATTCCACATACTACAGAAAAACGGGCGGAAATCTCATCGATATGAGAAGAAAACAGTCTTTGATATTATGGGTGTTGTCTATGAGTATAGTGGACTTAGAAAACAAAAGAAAGTTGCATAATCTTTAAAAATGATACCTATCTAGGTTTATTTAGCATGCTCATTTTTAAGGAGAAGAAGTGTTTTAAGAGTTTTTCAGTTTATTTGAACGAACGTTCATTTAGTTTCAGTTCTTAAGTTGATGGGCATGGGGTCACCATATCAAAAAAAGAAAATTGTACGTTTAGACATAAAAATGACACATTTCGATTAGTTCTCTGTACGTTAAGGAATTAGTTTGTATATTTGAGGAGATGTACGAGACAGATGTGAATTTAGGGGGATCCAATATTTTCTATTCAAATATGATAGAATAGAAGTATATGCAAAACGGAGGAAAAACAAATGAACTCAAACACAAAACAGTTTATTAATGATATCCAGCAAAGAAAGAACAATTATATAGAAAATGTATTAATAGCAATACAACACCCTAAAAAAGAGCAATCTGAACAAGTCATTCAAAATATAGTAGAGAAGATGGATATGATGATCAGTTTAGTTACTACTTACATGGCTATTGAATCAGAATCTACAAAAGAATTAAAAGAGCTTCAGGAAGAACTTATTCATGCTCAAGCATATATTCAAAAACGGAAATTTGAAGAAACACAGAGATAAAACCCTGTGTTTTTACTTGGTGGACTATGACATTAATTTTTTATAAATCTGATTAGATGTAATTTGATTATTGTTTTGGCATAATCCATACAATTTGTTGAATGCGTACAATATATGGCACCGTATCTTCAATGAGCAAATGATCTGGTTTAACATCTTTTAACTTTCCTCTTACATTACCTCTTACAGTTTCAATAACCACATGTTTACCAATTACTGATTGTAATGTCTGATATACGTAGGGATTGGGTGCACTTACCATATGTTGTTCACTCAAGTCATTTCCTTCCGAATAACTCATTCTATAAGACTCCTTTCTAACTTACATTCTTTCTCCTAATATATGATATAAATCTTATAAATATGCTAGAAGGATAATTCATTATAGGAACGGAAATAACATTTTAATAAGATACGGTTTCTATTTCTAAATTGCTAACAATTATTTATATAAAGTTACTTTTACTAGTTAATAGGTGATGATATATGGATATTTTGAATGTACATCTAGGTTGTTCCTTTTAAGATATGTATGATTTTAAATACGTCCTTTATTAGAATAGTGCTCATACTTTTTTTGAGATTCTTTCGTAATACGTGCGTTAAGTAAAATTGCTAACAATAAAAACACTCCATATTTTCCTCCTGTAGCTCCTATGATAATCACACTACTACAAACAAGTATAATTAATAGGATAAACGAAACTGAATAAATACGGTCATAATTCTTTGACATCTTTTCGTATTTTATGCGTTCTTTCCTTGCATTCATCTAAATTCCTCCTTTAAATGATCCATTTCACTATCAAATAAATCTCACCCTTAAAAAGGAAACAATATATCGTTATATAAATTAGTTTGTTTTTTTTTCAACTAATTTATATAACGTAAAAAGAAATCCTACCAATATTAAGCTTTCCACCATGATAATCCCGACCCTCTCCTTCCTTTTAACCCCAACACATCAAATAAAAGTTGCAGCAAACAAAAAGGATCATCCCTTTTCGTAAAGGATCATCCTTTTCTTCATTCAATAATTTTTAGGTATTCTTGATTAATTAAAATAACAGCCGGTCCATCTACAACAATTCCACCAACTTCAATTTTTTCATAAGACTCAATCTTAATAGAAGTAATTCCTTTCCGCTTCTTTAACTCGTTACTTAATTCTTGCGTTGGCATGCGTTTCATATCTTCACTCCTTCTTATTGTTTCATTTAATCTTATTATGTTAAATAAATTGTAAAAATGGGTTCTAGTTCTAGTAATCCCATCAATTTGTATCGTTGACCATATATTTAGATGTTACCAACTCGCGTATCTCTCTTATGAAAAGAAGATAAACAATTACTATTCACTGTCTCAGTAAATGTAAAAATTCTTAAAGATAGAGATGAGATTAATTGTTTTTTCTTCTAGAAATAATGACTTAGATATATATACCTAAAACAATGAAAGCCCTACCTCTCTTTCATCCTTACGGCTCCTTGTCCGTGCCAGTGTGAATCAGGATTGCAAAAATCAAGTGACTATTTGATCGAGTTATTTAATGAAACTTCGAACGTTCGTAAAAGAAATTTAAAAATAAAAATGGATTAGATTGAAGTAATAACAAAAGAGGTTCCGACTCTAAAAGTGAATTGAAGAAGTTGAATGTCTTTGAAATGATTTACTTTTAATAATCATCATATTCCCGAAAAATTCAGGATATTTTCGGGGGATGTAATACATTATCTAGAATGAATCTTAACAGAAACTTTTTATTTGATTTTCAGTGATCCCTTTAATTAATCCTAGTTCACTAATCAAAAATTCATGTGCGTTATCCAACATTTTTTTTTCGCTTGTATTCAGTGCCTTTTCTTTCTTCATACGCATTAAATCACGTACAACTTCAGCGCCTTCTTGTATTTCACCCGTTTTTATTTTGTCCGTGTTCACTTTATACCTTTGTTTCCACGGCAGTAATCTATCTGATTCTCCATGCTGGAAAATGTGTATAATGTGTTTTAATGCAAGTATATCAGTAACTGGTCGTATACTCGAACTCAATATTTTTCCCGTAGGAATCATGACTTGCATATTACTGATTGACATTTTTATGACATAATACTGTTGTTTTTTTCCTGAGAATTCTTTTTCTTCTATGGCTTCAATTATACCTGCTCCGTGCATTGGATAAACAATGTTATCGCCAATTTGAAACATATAATCCACCTCCATATATGGTAACCTTCTTAACATTAACATATATGTGATTTTTTATCAAATATTTTATAATATCATAAAAATATTTTCCTCGTCAATCACTTTTTTACAAAAATTAAATTAAGTAAAAAATACCCCCAAAACAATAGGGAGTGTGTCAGATTTCCCATAAAGGGAAGGGGAATTTCCCCGCTTATATTCTGAAATCTCTACTCATTAACGTAGATCAGTTTTCCCTTGAAAACGACCAAATCGATCCCGTATTTTTTTCAATCTTGTGTGGTATTCCAAAATCTCAATTCTTGCTTTTTCAGCTAAAGGTGCAATTGGTCGTAAGTCTTTTAACCCCCAATAATCAACCACTACATCAAGTACTTGATCAAAATATTGTAGTGGTCCATAATTCGCTTCTTTTGCAATTACAGCCATTCTATTTTCAAAATCAGGCATGACGGCACCTGGCATTTTAAAATTCTTAATCACATTGGCAATATGATAGCAATAATTAGGTTCTAATTCCAAATGTGTTCGAATGACATCTCGATAAAACGCATAATGAAGAGTCTCATCTTTTGCAAGGCGGCGTAATAATGTAGCAAGATCTGGATCATGCTTACTTGCAACCTTAGCAACATTATTGTAAAACACCATCGTTGCAAGTTCTTGTAGCGTCGTATACGTCATGGCTTCGATTGGTGTATGAAAATCAGGCTCAAATCCACCCTCAACGACTGACTTTCTTAATTCATGTATTCGTTTAGGATTTACACTTCGAGTGAGTAGTAAATATGTCTCCAATAGATTCGAATGTTGATCCTCTTCTGAAGTCCATGTGTGAATAAAGTCCGTAATAACAGAAAGGGATCCTTTAAAAGTTGCAGATAAATACGTTGTAAACCATGGTAAATTCACTTCTGTTAATAAAGCTGTTTCAATGGCTGTAATTACACCAGAAGGAAGAGTAACTTGACTTTCATCCCAAGGAACTCTTTTAAAGTCCATTCCCTTATCCCATGGTAAAAACTCATGATAACCCCAGTCTATCTTCTGAGCTCTTATTTTATGTTGTTCATACAGTTCTTTTAGACGTGGTTCTAATCGGAAATCTAAATCATTTGTTAGCATCTATAAGTGCCCCCTTTTCTTATCATATAAATAATCATTCTATTTTTACTCTTAAAATTTTCTACAAATAAATATTACGTTCCTTTTTTAAAGTCAAACATAATAAATTTGTAACAAAATTCTTTGAGAGCGCTATGTTTTTATATGATTTTTTCATATAAAAAGGGATACTGAGGATAACATTCATGGATGAAGATACTCGTCATGTTGTAAATCTAGGTGAGTGTAAAAAGGTGCATACCTATAAAGAATCGTTTTATAATAAAGATTAATAGTATTTTATACACACTATCAACTTATTTAGACGTAAGATCTAATATATTAGAATTAAGCGCTTGAAAAACAAATACAGTTGATGAGATAGCCTTAAACGACAATTCCCAACAAGAACAATGTACATTGACTATGATAATTTAGACCGAATTTGGGTATCTTTGGATAGGCTACACTGAA
>NZ_JBALQK010000260.1:0-4793 GCF_036965845.1 Bacillus sp. JJ1127
TATATACATCAATTTAAAAACATAAGGAAAATTCTAACTTTTTAAACTATCATTTTTAATATCTTTAAATTATAATAAATTATAGAAATCAATTCCAATTAACAGGAGGCACTTACATATGAAAGCCGCAGTAAAACACAACATTTCAGACTTTAAAGATTACCTAAAATCCAATGATATATATATGGAAGAAAATGTAGATGAAAATGATGGTTCTGTATTTTTCGCAGTCAACTTAGAGACAGAAAGCGGTGCACAAATCCGTCTTATTGCTGCTTTCCATAGCGATCATCCTACCGTGGACGTATATTGCTTCAATGTCGCACAATTATCTGAGTCTACATCTAAAAATGACGTTTTACATATAATCAATGAGCTAAACATGGCCTACAGATTCGCAAAATTTACACTTAATAATAGAGACGCTATCGATATTTCCACTTCTCTCGTCTTTTCCGAGCCGCATTTTAACCCTGCTCTTGTCTTTGAGCATACTAGAATGCTATACAAATTGGCTAATGATGAATATGAAAAATTAATGAAGGTCATTTGGTCTTAACGTTTACAAGTAATAAAAACCTAATCATTGAAGATGCAACTCTTCATTGCTAAACGATTATCGTTACTCAAAAAAAGCCGCTAAGTATGAATTGCCCCCCAATTGTTAGACATAAACCTAACAATTGGGGGGCAGTTTTTTGGTTAAATATCAATTTAAAAACAAATTAGAAGCGGTGTTAGCTTATCTTGAAGGAAAAGTATCTCACAAACTGAAGTAAAACTGACGCTCATGTTTATATAAATAAATTCACATTTCCTTCAGAGGCATCTGCTAAATACGCTGCTACTCCTGCAAATTCTGCATCTTCCATAATTTCTTCCTCTTTTAACCCCAATAAATCCACTGTCATTTGACAAGCTACAAGTTTAATCCCTTGTTCTTTTGCCATATCAATTAACTCTGGAAGTGACATTGCATTATGCTTTTTTATAACCTGTTTCATCATTTTAGGCCCCATGCCTGCAAAATTCATTTTTGATAAGCCCATCTTATCTGCACCACGCGGCATCATCTTTCCAAACAATTTTTCTAAAAAATTTTTCTTTACTTCTATATGTTCATCTTTCCGAAGTGCATTCAATCCCCAAAATGTATGAAAAATGGTTACTTCCTGATCATACGCTGCTGCGCCATTTGCAATAATATAAGCTGCCATCGCCTTGTCATAATCTCCACTAAACAAAACGATCGTTGTTTTTTTCTTTTGTGTCATGTTGGCTCCCTCCGCGCCAATTACCCACCAGGGTATTTGGTAAGGTAAAAAAACTATTTATTTATACAAGTAATCTCCACCATCATGAATTTATTCTGTCTTACCTTCCCACACTAACATACCACCTGTCATATTTATTACTTGAAAGCCGTGGTTTTCTAAAAATTGAACAGCTCTTGAACTTCTACCGCCAGAAAGACATACCATAATATATTCTTTGTTTTTATCTAATTCATGCATGCGAAATTCTAATAACCTAAGTGGAATATGAAGAGCTCCTGGAATTTTCCCTTCTGCTACCTCTTCTACTTCACGGACATCAATAATGTTCAATACTTCATCATTCATAAGTTTATGTTCGACTTCTTTTGCTGTAATTTCTTTCATTTGTAATTACCTCCTTAGCTCCAAGCGTTCATACCACCTGAGACATTTGTAATATGTTGAAACCCTAATTTTTTTAACATTTTTACTGCTTGTTTACTTCTCATTCCACTTTGGCATATAACAATCACTTCTTTGTTTTTATCTAAGTGATTCACTTTCTGCATCAACTCATTCAGCGGGATATTCCGAAAACCTTGAATATGATTCCCTCTAAATTCACTCGGTGTACGAACATCAATGAATTGGTTATTTTTTTTATGAAGCGTGGCTTTTAGCTCTTTTCCATTTATATTTTTAACGCCCTTAACTGGTAAGAAACGAGAAATGATAAACCAAGCAACGAGTATAATTAAAAGCATATTTAATACGACATTTGCACTCATAAACACTCTCCTTCAATCTTTCTCTATATCACTCATACTTCTTTACGCCTTTTTAATCCAGAACTTTAATACACCGTTTTCTTCTATATGCTGCAATACTTCGTGTCCACCTGTTTGTGACCAAGCTGGAATATCCTTTATCGCACCTTTATCTGTTAAGTGAACCTCTAGCACTTCTCCGGACTGTAAAGCATCCATTGCTTTTTTTGTTCTTACGATTGGCATTGGGCATGATAACCCTGTGCAATCTAAAATTGTATCAACTTTTATACTCATGTTTTATTCCTCCCGTATCCTCACCCTACATACCTATAGGGGTATAACAAAATGATTTTTAAAATCTGCCAACACATTCGTTTGACAGATTATCTACTTTTTACAAGTAATTGTACAGCCTCTTTAATTAAATCTTCATTTGATGTATCGCCTTTTTCAAATTGGTCGCGTAAACATTTTTCCAAGTTTGTTCCTACAATTAATCCAATGGCACGATCTAACGCAGAACGTGATGCAGTTAACTGTGTAATAACCTCTTTACAATCTTTTTCCTCTTCAATCATTCGAAGTACACCGCGAATTTGTCCTTCAATCCGCTTGAGCCTGTTTTTAATATCTTGATTATATTCCAATGCACTATCACCTCGTTATATAAATCGATATGTCTTATGTAAAAAATAACTTTTACAGTATTATGATTTAATTTCTTATTTGAACTGGCAACACCATCATATACCCTTTAGGGTATATTGTAAAGTCTTATTTTGTATTTTAAGTTTAACCCTACCTATGATGGTAGGGCTTTTTGAGACATTAATATACAACACGGTCTGGTAAAGCCGTTCCATACAATTTAAAACCACCATCTACATTCTTCACTTTATATCCTTTTTCCATTAATATACGTGCAGCAACATACCCCCTCATACCTAACTGGCATGTAATATATATTTCTTCATTTACTGGAATTTCATCCAATCTGTCACGTAATTCATCTAATGGAATATTAATTGATCCCTTAATCATCCCTTGTTTCAACTCATTGGGTTCACGAACATCAATTAAATATCCGCCTTTTTCAACAATATGATCAATTTCATGCCATTGTACTGTATCTACCAGCCCATCAATTATATTACTTGCAGCATACCCCACCATGTTTACTGGATCTTTTGCAGAAGAATACGGCGGTGCGTATGCTAGTTCCAAATCTGGTAAATCCATTACCTTTAGCTTAGCTTTCATTGCCGTTGCAATTACATCTATACGTTTATCCACACCATCACGCCCTACAGCTTGTGCACCATAGATTTCTCCTGTCTCTTTATTAAAAATTAATTTTAATAAAATAGGATATGCATTTGGATAATAACCAGCATGAGAATTTGCTTGTACATGTACTACCTCATAGGGTATATCTAAACGCTGTAATACCTTTTCATTCCCACCTGTTGAAGCTACTGTTAATTCAAATACTTTGGCAATTGCTGTTCCCATTGTTCCTTTATATACAGAGTCTATATCCCCATGAATAATATCAGCTAACATCCGCCCTTGACGATTTGCCGGCCACGCTAACGGAATCATTGTCTCTGCTTCTGTTACAAAATCTTTCACTTCAATTGCATCACCAATGGCATAAATAGAGGAATCCGACGTTTGTAGTTTTTCATTTACTTTAATTGTTCCGCGTACCCCAAGTTCTAGTCCTGCTTCCTTTGCTAAACTACTTTCTGGCTGAACACCAATAGATAGAATAACCATATCTGTATTCATTTTCGAACCGCTTTTTAAGCGTAAAACTGCTCCACCTTCTTCAAAAGCCTCTACCCCATCTTCTAAAATAAGCTGAACACCATGATTTGTCATATGTTCATGTACATATGATGCCATTTCATAATCAATTGGCGGCATTACTTGATTTGCCATCTCAATAAGAGTTACATCAATTCCTTTTTCTCTCAAGTTTTCAGCCATTTCAACACCAATAAATCCTCCGCCAATGATAGTAGCATGACGCGGTTTATTCTCATCAATATATCCTTTAATACGATCTGTATCCGGTACATTTCGTAATGTAAACAATGCCTTTGATGTTTCAATTCCCGGTATAGGCGGCACAATTGGTTTTGATCCTGGTGAAAGAATTAAAATATCATACGACTCTTTGTACGTTTCATTTGTCATTACATTTTTAACAACAATAGTTTTTTCTTCTTTATTGATTTTTATCACTTCACTTAACACACGAATATCTAAATTAAAGCGCTTTGACATCTTTTCAACGGTTTGTACTAACAATTTCTGGCGCTCTTGAATCACACCGCCAATGTAATATGGCAATCCACAGTTTGCAAATGAAATATACTCCCCTCGCTCGAACATAATAATTTCATCATCTTCACTTAAACGACGAAGACGTGCTGCCACTGATGCTCCGCCTGCAACCCCACCGACTACAACAATTTTTTTACTCATCTTTCCCTAACCTCCATAATTATTTTTTTCTTTTCGTTTTCTGCATACAGATATGCATTAGTTTAAATTACACATACCCGTATAGGTATATAATAAACATAAAAAGATATAATAACAATATATAAGCCTTCAAATTTATACTCGTTCACAAAATTGAAACAAGATTAGATACAAAATCACATGTAATGAATTAAACATATTATCCATTAAATGAAAGATAACGTTAAGGAAGGACTAATCATGAAATTGATGTTCCTGTCTTAATAAGAACATG
>NZ_JBALQK010000260.1:4862-7198 GCF_036965845.1 Bacillus sp. JJ1127
GTCTTAATAAGAACATGATTAATTACATAAAAGCAACCCTTTCTAACACCGAAAAAGCCACTACATATACATAGTGGCTTTCCCTATTACACATACTTCCGATGCACCATCTTCCCATCATAGGAAAAGACTACCCCTTTACTCTCCACAACAGATTCCATATGGACCGTTCTCCCCCATAACTGATGAATATATGGCAGTACTTTCTCTAAGTATTTTAAATCAAGCTCAATTTCTTCATAACAATGCTTAATATACAGTTCTCCGTTCTTTAAATAATCTCCATCTTCAACCACTAAATATGGAAACCCACCATTTGTACGCGTGTTTACGAGCTGATCACGAACGTTTTTCCATTCTTTGTCAATTACTTTATACTCTTTCCCTTGGCGCTGGAATAAGTACATATCTTCACGCATGACAAGTTCTTTGTTTAAGTAATTTCTAAGGAACGATACATCCCATTCAATTTCGCGCACTTCAAAGATTTTCTCTCTTCCTGAATTCGGCTTTATGCCTTGCCGCTTCATTTCTTCAGTTGGATTATTGTAACGTTCTTCAATATCTTCAAAAACCTTAATACCGAGGTAGTATGGATTAATGCTTGTTTTTGACGGCTGAACAACCCCTGCATTTAGTTTGGCAAATTCAATTGCTTCATCGGATGTTAAATCCATTTCCCTGAGTATGCGTTGATGCCAGTATGAAGCCCAGCCTTCGTTCATGATTTTCGTTTCAAGCTGCGGCCAAAAATACAACATCTCTTCCCGCATCATCGTTAATATATCACGTTGCCACTCTTCTAGTTCGCGGCTATATTGTTCAATAAAGAGAAGTAAATCTTTTTCTGGTTGCGGCGGAATTTTTCTTTTTTTCCGCATATTAGGTAATTCACGTTTCTTATTTCGATCCTCTAAGTTCCATAAATCATCGTATGGCGTGGAAGCCTTTCTTATTTTTTCTTCCTCTTGATCATCTGCACTCCACGACAGCTTTGGTCTCATAAGCGAAGGGTCAATGTGCTCTTGAATAGCCAACACCGCATCTAAAAACGTTTCAACTTCTGCTTTTCCGTATTTATGCTCATAATTTTTAACTCTCTCCGCAGTTGCTGCCATACTTTCCACCATATCGCGTTTTGTGTTAGAAAACCGAATGTTATTTTTAAAGAAATCACAATGTGCCAATACGTGAGCAACAATAAGCTTATTTTGAATGAGTGAGTTTGTATCTAATAAAAATGCATAACACGGATCAGAGTTAATCACGAGCTCATATATTTTACTCAGTCCTAAATCGTAATGCAGCTTCATCTTAAAGAATTGCTTTCCAAAACTCCAATGTGAAAAACGCGTTGGCATTCCATACGCACCAAATGTATAAATAATTTCCGCTGGACATACTTCATAGCGCATCGGATAAAAGTCAAGCCCAAACCCAGTTGCAATTTCAGTAATTTCTGCGATTGCATATTGCAATGCTTTATCATCACTAGTTCTCATCTTTTTTCCCTCCTTACACCTTCCCTTATGAAAGTGTATGAAGAAAAACAAGCTTTCATGAAGACTAAACACAGCAAAATCAAGATGCATTTATAGCACGATTAAGAGAAACATACCCTAAGTTACAAAACACTCTCAAAATCCAAGTATGTTTTTTCTGAGCAAAATAACATTTCTCTCTTATTAATCCTCAATCATTTCTAATTTCTCCTCAATCGGTGTACGTACTTTTCCTTCTGGTGCCTTATCAAAATAACCAATATGAAGAATTCCAACAATACGTTGTCCTTTTGCTAATCCAATTCCTTCTATAAATAATGGATTATAAATTAATCCACCTGATTTCCAAACACAACCTAGTCCTCGTTCCCACGCAAGTAATTGGAAGTTCTGCATAAATGCACATACTGCTGCGTAGTCTTCATCCCGCTGCAATTGACGTGGATCTTCATCCATATAAACAATAATTTGAGCTGGTGTACTTAGAAAACGATTAGATAACATTTCACCTCGTTTTGCTCTTTCTTCCTCTGTAAAAGAATATAACACAGCGGCCACTAATTTCTTACGCCCTTCTCCAATAAATAATTTACATTGCCAAGGTTCGCGATGACGATGGTTTGGCGCCCACGTTGCGTCATTTAATAATTCAATTAACAATTCTTTTTCTACTGCTTTATCTGTAAATGTACGAATGGATCTTCTTTCCCTAATAATATTTGCAATGGAAGCATATGTAGTCATATTATTTCTCTCCCTTATTTTCGTCTATATGTATTTAAAAAACCGACATAAAACCCCTCTTTTTAGGTGGAAGAGAGCATCTGGCCATGC
>NZ_JBALQK010000261.1:0-11556 GCF_036965845.1 Bacillus sp. JJ1127
CAATAATTTTAATCAAACTTTATTCCAAACCAAGAAAAAGAGCCATACATGATTTGGCTCTTTTTCTTATACTGATGTTTAATTATAAAAATTAAAATGTTTCCCCATGTTCTCTTAAAACATAATGAGTGGAACTGTCTTGTACTTTTGGAGCGAATGTTTCCCCATGCTCCCTAGCATTTTGTGTTGTGTTTTTTGAGGTAAAACTAAAAACAAGTACTAGCCCTAGAGTGATACCTAAAATTTGAATGGCTTTTTTCATTATTTTAATGCCTCCTTATAACGTAGTTTTTCTTCGGCTTCGTGAGACTTAAAGAAATATAGGCTTGCTTTGTCTGGTTGGTTAGATGAGTAAAACTTTAAAGCCAAATGTTTAGAATAGTCATGAACGAATCCTAATAAACCTTCTTGCTCAAAGTACTTAACTCCTTCTGAAATTATATTTTCGAACTTTTCATTAGATTCTTTTGAGTTTAGTACGTTTAAAATAGAGAAGTGATGTTTATATTCTGTGTTATTAATATGTTCGCATACATCCAATCCAGTTTTAATAAATTTAGACGCTTCTTCTGTATTACCAAGTTTGTAGTTTTCTCTTGCGAGTAAGAAGATGGCTTTATAGCTTTTTTCTGGAGTTTCAATAGCTGTAGACAAGTTTCTAATTGCTGCTTCTGAGAGGTTTTGCTCCGCATAAAGGAATCCTAGATTATGCCTAATTTTAAGTCCTAAAATTGTATTGTGTTTTTTTGTTACGATATCCAGTGCTTTAATAAAATACTCTTCAGCATATTCATATTGTTTTAGTGAAGTAGACGTAAGCCCAAGAATATTACTACAAGCTGCTACATTAATTTCATATCCTGCTTCAGGTTCGAAATATTTCATAGCACGGTTAGCGTATTTCACTGCTACTAATGGTTGCCTTACTTGATAATAGAAAGCCGCTGCTTTGTAATAGAATTCTGCTTTCTCAATCTCATCAGGAATGTGTGCAATTAGACGCTTTGCTTCCTCGAAGTATTCACCGGCATTTTTATATTTTCCTATTTCTGTAGCATGGATGGCTTTAAAGAAGTAGTAATAATAATTTAAAAGTTCTTCACTTGGTTTATTAAAATTCTCAATTTTTTTGAGGGATGTTTCAGAACGCTCATAATCTTTATTTAGCGTGTTGTATCTAAACTCTAATAGTGAGTAATATAAAAGAACATTTTGATTTTCTTCTATTTTATCAATTTTATTCTTGATTTCTACGAATAAATCTTTTGATTTTTCGGAACTTTGACCACGTATGGATTCGTGCCATTCATTTAAAAGACTTGTAATTTCACTTAATGTTACTGTTACAGCTCCCATAGAACAACCTCCTACAATAATTTAGTATATTTTTCTACAATTGTATCAAGTTTGTTAATATTTGGATATTGAGAAAAATATTTCTCAATATCTTCTATTGAATTTGTAATCAAAAACATTGCTATTTACTAAATTTCCAAACTGAAATGTTGGAATTTAAAGTTGAGTTGAGAGTAGTAATTAAGGAATCATATATTAATGAGAATTAAATGTTGATACTAATAAAGATTTGAGTCTATTGACTGACGCTTAGGTCTACTTTTATTCACAAAAAAACTTGATAAAGTGTGTAGAATACTTAGCAATATAGAACTATCCTTATATATTTAAAGTATAAGGATAGCCAAAGTCGATATTTTGGTAGAGTAGAGAATCCTTGTCAAACTATTATTGTTTAAGGGAGGGAACAGTGAAATAGAGAATCCATTATGATTTGCTATTCTAATGATGATAAGTGTAAAACGTTTGAATTTCGAAATTTTTAGTGAGATTATGGAAGAACTATAAAACAGCAACAGATAAGGGATATTAAGCTAAAAAAAGGAGTAATAATTTAGTCTATCTTTGACAGATTGTTATTTTTATATGTGCTTAGCATGGTAGTTTTACTATTCTTTGATGTTTTGGAGATTACAGTATTTTATAGCTTTCCAGCCATGATAATTAATATAGTTTGCACATGCTACCTCTATATTCACTACATAAAAAAAGTGATAAAGATGTTTATTCTAATAGTTAAAGGTAGTTGAAAAGAATTTACGATAATAATTGATTATCAATTAAGGGAACAACGGGTGTGGAGGGAAAAATGTGAAATGGGGAATAGAAGCAATAAGAAATACTGAACTAGATAGGATTGACTCATATAGAAATATATCTTTTGGAGAGGGATATGAAAGTACTGGTTGGACATACATATCTTTATCTTACCTTCAAAATTTTTTAGAGACATCAGGTTTGAGCAGAGATGTAATAATAGAACTGCTTCCAATCAATTTCAAAGGTATTATTTGGAGTTCTCTAGAGGATGAAGATTTTGAATTTATTTGTGCTCTAACGGATCCAAAAAGATGTTTGGAAATCTTAGATATATATAATCTAATTGATGCAGCAGCAGCTTATACACCGAATATGGAATTTAAATTGAGATGGTTAAAAGAGCGTTGGGAGAAAGGTTATTATATTTTTGCCAACTGTTAAGAATTTACTGAATAAAAACATAGAAAGGAGGGGGAGTTTGAGGGGACCGACTCATATAGCGGCGGGAGTAGCGTTTGCTTTAGTTGCACAAAAATATGTGGGAATAGAAGATGATATCTTTATATTAACTGCTTCATCAATATTGGGAGCAATAATCCCTGATATTTGTCACCCAGGATCTACTTTAGGAAGAAAAATACCTTTATTTTCTTGGATTATAAATAAAACTTTTGGTCATCGTACTATTACTCATAGTCTAACTTTTTTATTTGGTATTGCTGCTTTATTATGGTATTTTTTACCCCAGTATCCTGCTATATATATAGGGATGTTTATAGGAATATTTAGTCATCTTGTATTAGATGCACTTACTCCTAGCGGTATTCAACTGCTGTATCCTCTAAAAGTAAAGGTAAGATTTCCAGTCTATACAAGAACAGGAAGTATGATTGAACACATATTTTTCTTTTTACTTATCATAATTGATTTAGCTTTAATTGGAGGTTTTTTTTAGATAAACTTGGAAGAATTACATGGAGAGAAGTAATTAATAAGGCACTTGAACAGAATCGCCAAAGTTCAAGTACGTTTTAATATAAAACTGCATGTTAAGATTGCAATTACGAAGAAGATATTTAAATTGCTACTTGTTATAGTCATATGTAGGGTTTAACTTAACTTCCTCCTTTTTATTTAATTACTCCAAATTTATCTCCCATCTTTGCCTTATTATATGTTCTTGTACCAACATACACATCTTTAATTTCGTTATCTAATAGTACTATAAGATGTTTTTTTAAAATATAAACTTTTTATCGATTTTTTTACTAATCATGATAGCTGTCTTATTCTAGCAGATTACCAATCAATCTTCTATCTTTGTTTGGTCTGTTTGGAGATTGATAGTTTATTAATGAAAATCAGTAAAATATAATAATTATTACAATAACTGGAAAAAATAAAAAAATCGGGAAATCGATTTAATATTTGTAATTTCATGTCTTATAATAATAATTGGGTTTGTTGTGATTATTTTTAATATTTAAATAATCACTCAAGTCAATTTTATCTAGGGAGGTTTCAAGATTGGGAAGAAGAGTTGTTGTAAGAGTTTTTGCATTACTATCAGTACTTGCATTATTCCTTAATGTGTTTCTACCGGGGGCTAGTGCAGAGGTGATGACGCACGAAAAGTATTCAATGAACTGGAGTTATAGTAACAGTTTAGGAAAGTATATCCGAACTGAATTTATCAAAAATTCAAGTGGTCAAATTGCTTATTGCTTAACTCTGGGGTTAAAATCACCAAATGGTGAAGATCTACCTGAAATGGGGAAAACAGATAATGTAGTATATAGAGTTTTATTAAATGGTTTTCCACAAAAGAGTGTAGAACAGTTAGGGGTTGCTAATAAGAATGAAGCACATTATGCAACTCAACTTGCCGTTTGGAATGCTTTAGGTCAGCTTAATGTTAATGAATTAAAGCATGAGAATAAAAATGTTGAAAAAGCAGCTAAAGCTATTATCGATGCTGCTAACAGAAGTGAAGATACTCAAGATATCTATATGAATGTTATTCCTGCTGAAAAACAAAAGGCGGAGTTAAAAGGTGAGTTTTTTGAAACAAACCTATACACAGTACAAACAAATGCTAAGAGTGGTTCTTATAAGGTATTAGCAAAAAATGCACCTAATGGAGTTAGAATTGTTAGTGAAAATGGCGAAGTGAAAGATCACCTTTCAGTTGGAGAGAAATTCCGTATCCAAATTCCTAAAAATACAAAAACAGGTGAATTTAATTTAAGTGTTGCTGCTAATTTGACTAAAGTGCAAGCAATTGCTTATCGCGGTACTGATACTGTTCAGAATGCTACAGTATTACTAGAAAGAAATGAGGAGAAGCTTGGTAGTGACCTTGCAGTAAATTGGGAAGCTGCTGGTTCTGTAAAAGTTAAAAAGGTTGGAGAAAATGGGGAAGTATTAGCTGGTGCAGTATTTGAAGTCTTTAATTCAAATAATGAATCAGTTGGAAAAATCACTACTGGTGCTGATGGTACTGCAGAATTAAATAATCTACCAATTGGTACTTACACAGTAAAAGAAATTAAAGCACCAACAGGTTATGTTTCAGACGAAAAAACACAAACTATTGAGGTTAAGACAGGAGAAACAGGAACTATTCAAGTAGTAAACAACAAAGTAAAAGGTAACATTGAAATTAAAAAACTTAGTGATTCAGGAAAGGTTTTACCTAATGTTGAATTCTCAGTTTTTACCGAAGATGGAAAAGAAGTGAAAAAAGTAGTAACAAAAGAAAATGGAATTGCAAAGGTTGATGGTCTTACGTATGGTAAATACTATTTTTTAGAGACAAAAACACCTAATGGATATGTTGGAAATAAAACAAAGTATCCTTTTGAAATTAAAGAGCACAATAAAACACTCACTTTTACAGTGGAAAATACTGAAGTGAAAGGTAGTGTAAAATTACTAAAAGTAGATAATGAAGACATCAGTAAAAAATTAGAAGGTGCAGTTTTCGAGCTAAAAGATGCAAGTGGGAAAGTAATTGGTGAATATAAGACAGATAAAAATGGTGAAGTTAACGTCAAAGATTTAGCGTATGGTAAATATTCATTTGTAGAAAAGGCTTCTCCAAATGGATACGTTCTTGTTACAGAACCGATTGTGTTCGAAATAAAGGAACATGGAAAAATTATTGAGTTATTAGCAGTTAATCATCTTATCAAAGGAAATCTAGAAATTACAAAAGTGGATGTAGCTGATGGAAACAACAAGCTTCCAAATGCAGAGTTTACTATTTATAATGAAGCAGGAAAAGAAGTAGTAAAAGGAAAAACAGACGATAAAGGTATCGCGAAGTTTGAAAAGTTACCATTTGGAAAATACACATATAAAGAAACCGTCGCACCAAATGGATATGTAGTAAGTGAAGAAACATTCCCATTTGAAATTACAAAAGATGGCGACATAATTAAACACATTGTAGAGAACAAGAAAATTACAGGAACATTTGAAATTACAAAGGTAGACGTGGCTGATGGTAATAATAAATTACCAGATGCAGAGTTTACTATTTATAACGAAGCAGGGAAAGAAGTAGTAAAAGGAAAAACAGATAAAAATGGTATTGCGAAATTTGAAAAGTTACCATATGGAAAATACACGTATAAGGAGACTATTGCTCCAAATGGATATCTTATCAATGAAGAAACATTCTCATTCGAAATCAAAAAGGATGGAGATATCATTAGGCACACTGTAAAAGATCAAAAGAAACCAGTTACATCTGGTACGACTCAAAAACCAGAAGATAAAACACCAACAAAAGAAAAACCAAAAGAACAAGTAAAAGAACAACAACTGCCTAAGAAAGAAGTTGAATCAAAAATTGGTTGGTTACCGCAAACAGGTACTAACTTAACAAGTTGGATCTCAATTGCAGCGGGAGCATTGTTATTGTTAGTTGGTGGAGTAATATTCTTAAAACGTAAAAATGCATAGAAATTAAAAGATAAGCACATCTGTTTTTATAACAAGATGTGTTTATCTTTTTCACATTATTTTTGATCTAGCATGAAATTTGTTGCAGGATCAACTAAATTCATTCCTTGTTTTGCAAATATATTTCCAGCAGAACTAACTTCTTCACTAATATCTGGTATACCACATATTAGAAATTTTTTACTTTTTACTAAAAGGCAAGTTGTAGCTTTGAAATTAAGTCGTACCGTTTATAAAAAAATGAACTGTTTTGAAGAAAGTTTAACTGTTTTAATGATGTAAAAACAAATTAAATACAGTGATATCGGCTTTTATGTGAAATTCCAATTAAACTTTTTATAAAAGTAAGTTACTAAAAATAATGGATGATTCTTATTTTGATCAAACTTTATTTTAAAACTACAACTAACAGTGTTAATTAGCCTTTTACAGGAGTATGCTGCTCACCAAATACATTAGTATTCCCTAGATTGTCTATAAAATCACTTATTATATCCTTATCCCAAATTGAATAAGAATTGGCTAAATTCGGTAAAAAGGTTTTGAATATTCTTTGGAAAGTGGATCGTATAATGTGCATGACCCATTTAATTTCATCTTGTAACCCCTTTAAATCTCGTATTCCAGGTAATATTATCCCTAAACCTGGTACTGGTATAATATTAGCAAATGACCTGCTTGCATGTTGATGCCTAGACAAAGTGGAATAAAGTAGGTGATACATTGTTTCAAGTTCTACTTCTTTTGCTAATCCTCTTAAATTGTTTGGTCCATTATAGAGAGAGTACCAGTTTGGAGCCGGTTTATTTTCTTTCTCTTTTTGCTGCTTTTTAATTTCATATACCTCGTTTACTTCTCGAACCCAATCCTTTTGTAGAAATGTGTTTAGGTGTTTAATATATTCCTCATAGTTGTAGGAAGGAGCTTCTTTTGGATTTACATCTAATTCGCTTACCATAGCTTTTAAAAGTTTGTTCCCTTTCCAATGATTTTTGTTTAGAGTTTCAAGGGAATTTATCTCACTTTTTGCATGACCAACCTGATAAGCAATAACACCTTTTTTTCAGATACCTTAAGTAAATATTGGAGTGTGGTAGATGCTTCAAATAATGTTCGTAATAGGGTGCGTACTCCAGACGTGTTTCCTTTTCTTGTAACAATCGATATGGAGTCTAACGTATCTCTGAAATGTATCAATGCGGCTAATAGGCCTCACCATACATGCCCATCAAGCTAAGGGTGGGTATCCCATGAACTTCCGTTCCTATTGCCTACATGCTTAATATTTTGTTTATTTTTAAAGGTTATGCAGTTTTCTGCTTTAGATTGGATACAGTGCACTGATAAACAACGCCTAAAATATCAAAGACTGTCTTTTTCTCATATCGATGGGATTTCGGTCCGTTTTTCTGTAAGAGGTCAAACAGACGAAGGAAAATTTTTGATACTTCTTGGGTGTCTTGTTGTATAGCTTCATATACTAAGTACAGATGATCTTGAATCATATGAATTGCTTTATATTCACTTAATTCTTTTTGTTTTTTCTGTAGTAACAGCTGTCGCATTTTGAACATAGTGGAAGAACAAAGAAAAATAGCGATTAACTGTCCATAAAGATGACATTCTAGACGATCTCGCTTAATATTGTGACAATGATTGATACCAAAAAGAGATTTCCATGTTTTAAATACAATCTCTATTTGCCAACGTAGAGAGTAAATCTCGTGAACATGTTCCATCGGAACAATTTCCCATGGGATGTTGGTAATATAAACATTGATTTCTGTTAAACGTTTACTTTTTTCAGAGTATGTAACCCCTTTTTTCTTTTCAACATAAGTTTGCTGTTTCCGACGTTTATGAACTTGAGTTGATGTGAGTCTGTATATTATAACTCGTGAGGGTAATTTTTGTTGTCCAACATAGGCATTTCGAATTTCATAAGTATCTCCTGGTTTTATCTGATGCATGATATGTTCAAGGTCAAGTAAAGCATATAAAGATTGCTTTTTTACTGTCCCATCCCGAAAGAATTCTGGAGATTCATTTTTCACATATACTCTATTATTTAATTTCAACCGTGAAATATAGAATACCCCTCGTTGGTCCATCTGGTCTAAATTTTTTAGAGAAAAGTATCCTAAATCTCGAATACATAAATCTCCTGGTCGTAAGGTATCCAAACATTCTGTACCAAAGGTTTTATCATTATTTTTACCTGGTTCCATTTGAAAATTGAGGAATTTCCCACTATGTAAATCATACTCTAGTTGAATCTTAATACCAGCTGTTTGTGCACATCCTCCTGAACCAGGATAAATAGGAGCTAAATGGTTGGGTACTTGAAAAATAGTAGCATCTAAAATACGTATACGTTGAAAATAAGAAATGTATTGGTTCGAGATTTGAGAAGAAGCGTTTAGTTTACTTTTGATTAAAAGGGAAAATACATGCTGTAGAAATAAAACAGCACATCGGTTAAAACGTTGATTAAGTCCTTCTGGACTCATGAGTGTAGCTGTATTTGCATACAGTTGACTACATAATCGAGTCAGAGAATCGCTTGCTACGTGTTGACTAATCCAAATACATAAAGCAGCCAAATCTCGTGCGCCATACTTACTTTTACGTTTTACGAAACCCGTCTCTTGCGCGAGCTGTTGAAGGATGTTTGGAGATAGATATCGCTGTAGTTCTTCAGCGAATAAATGAAACTCATCTTGAATCGATAGAGTCATACAAAACGCCATCCTTTCTGTATATTTCTACAAAAAGAATAGCGTTTTTTTGATTATATGGATACAAATTCACTTTAATTTAACAATTGGTAAGAACTATAATTTTATTATATTAAGATTCACTTCTGAACTTCCAAAATAAGGTGTAAATATATCTTTACATTAGTCTTTTTTTTATATATCATATTAGTAAAGATATCTTTACATTGCAGGTGGAAAAATGGGGGTAAAAAATCGAATTAAGCAATTACGCACACAACATAATATTACACAAATTCAGATGGCTAAAGATTTACAGGTAACTAGGCAAACCATTGTAGCGATTGAAAATAATCACTATAATCCAAGTTTAGAACTAGCATTAAAACTAGCTCGTTATTTTAATACAAGAATTGAAGATATTTTTACGTTAGATTAACATAAGGAGTTTAATAATAAGGAGGCAGAGAACCTTATGAAGTTTAGAAAACAAGATGAAATGGAACAATACCAAGTAGCTAAAGCTGGTAAGAATGCCTTCATGTTTTACACAGTTGCATTACTAATTTGGTCATTATTTGACAATTTTAGAAATGCTCATTTAGGTAATGCATTCTTAATTTTGTGTCTAGGTAATACTGTGTATTTTACTACCCTCGTTGTTCAAAAAAGAAAAGTAGATAAATTTGAGGAGGAAACAACTAAGGGAAATGAATTTAGTCAATTTATTAAGAGAAACAAACATATAATATTAGGTGCACTATTTGTTATTATTTTGGTTATTATTGGTTTGTTAACAAAAAATTAAAACTCTAAAAACAAAAAAGGTTGGCAATTCGCCAATCTTTTTTGTTTACTACCAATCAATTTTAAAAATAAAAATTATGGTTTGGGGGTACTTCAAAATCTTAGCTTGATGGGCATGTATGGTGACCCCTAATATAGGTAGGTTTTTTTTAGTTAATTTTCCATATTCTTCAATTAATAACTGAATATCCACGCAGTAATCAACACATAAATCAAGCTTATCACCGAATTGATTTAATACTACTTGCACAGCAGGAGAGAAACGTCGATCAGTTAACCGTTGTAGCTTTTTATTTCTGCTCATTTTAATTCTCCTTACATATTTTTTATTCAAAACATTTGCTAGTAACCATTAACTGTAATTACCAGTTATAATAATAATTAGTAAATTTATATAATATTATAGCTTTTAAAATAACATATGTCGTATTTGAAAAAGGAGAAAAAGATGTCAGATTTATGATTTTAAAGCGGAATTTGTGGAGGTGTCGAAAAAAATATATTTAATTAAAGTGTTACATATAAAAATGAAAGTATAATGAGGGGATTTAAATTGATTGATGCAAGAAAACTAATTTCCAAGCGGCTAGCAATTAGTATTTATGATGTTAAACATGAATTGAACAAAAAAGAGGCAAAGCATTTTGAAAAATATGATGATGGTTTTTTTAGGATAGATAATACAAATTTTATCGTAGATATTGATAATGATTACTTTGAATATTCTGAATTAGAAAGTGTATATGGTACAAAAGCTTCAAGGACAAATGAAAAAAGCTTTGCTGATGTACTAAAACTCTTTTATAGTTTTTATAAATATACCCAACATTATAATATGATGGACAAAAAAGATTCCGAATTAAAAGAGATAGAGAATCTAATAATATATTTAGATTTAATTACTGAAAAAAAAGGATTTCTTTACTTATGGCATGTAATGGAGTTAGTAAATGGATCCGTATTAACATTAAATAAACCATCATTTAATTATCTGTTAAGTTTCTTTGCGATCTTAGAAAGTATACTTTTTGAAGATAAACGGGGGACTATTGAGAAAGAATGTAAAATTAAATTACCGTTTTTTATGGATAAGCCTATGCTATTATTTAATACATATAAAAAAGATAAATATGTATTTATTAATAACCTTAGAATTTTAAGAAATAAAGTAATTCATGGTGACATGAATAAGGCTCAAAAAACCTTGAATGAATTAATTCCAGACGAAGAATGCACGATTGAAGATGCTGAAAGTTCTATATTTGTACAAAAATTAACTAGATTAAATTTGTATTTAAGTTATGTTTTAGGATACATTATTTTTTACTGGCTAGAATTTTTTGATGAGATGAATACAATAAAAAACAAAGCGGATATTACAGAAAATGATATAAAGAAAATGTTACAAAGCAATACCAGTGGATTGGGAAAAGTTTAACTGTTTAATGTAGATGTTTTCTGCAAAACAAAAGTGCAGACAATTGCAAAGAAAAGTGCAGAGCAATATTGGTTTGACATGGAGCCTCTACAAGCATGACTCACACGCCAAGAACGCCACAATGATAAGCATTTGGCGCCGCTTAGGAGGCTATCATACTTGCCTCTCCATGTAAAACCGTGTATGTACTTTTTTGTTGCAATACTATGTATTTTTATTTTGCACTCAACAATGTAGAGTCATTTAAACTAATAGTTTCTTTTTTATTAAGTAATTGAATTTATGCCCCTCAGTCATTTTATACGTGATCAATCCTTTTCAAGAGCATTTTATTGAATTTACAGGAGATTACTATATATATTGAAATTGGGTATAATGATAAGGTTGTAGCTTTGAAATTAAGTCGTACCGTTTATAAAAAAGAGGAACTGTTTTTAAAAAAGTTGCGATGTTTTGAAGAAAGTTTAACTGTTTTAATGGAGTGAAAACAATGGTATGTCAACACGAAAC
>NZ_JBALQK010000262.1:0-9147 GCF_036965845.1 Bacillus sp. JJ1127
GATAACGCTTTGTTATATGAGTTGCTAGACCATAGCAAAAAGTTGCTATCAACATTGCAACGAAATTTAATGAATCAACTGAAAAAACATTTGATAGATGTATATCTGAGAGTATTAAAATGCCTATGAATCCAATACATAGACCTATAATTTGGTTACGATTGGAACGTATACCAAATAATAAAATTCCTAAAACCATTGTCCATAATGGTTGGGTTGCATTTAAGACAGAAGCTAAATTACTAGTCATTTTTTGTTCACTAAAACAAATAAGTGTCCATGGAATTATAGTATTTAGTATTCCTACAGCAAACAAAGGTATAAAAGGAATTTTCCCTTTAAAAGACTTGCGGAAAAATGGTATAAGTACAATAAGTGTTGTAGCTCCAAAAGTTGATCGTAAAAATGCTACTACCAAAGGATTGAAATCTGCAACTAAAATCTTGAAAAAATAGAAAGATCCTCCCCAAATAAGGCTTAACATAATGAGTGCAAAGTATAATTTACGTGACATGTTTTCCCCTCTTTACTTTTTGATATGTATTGCTTTTTATCTATATATTATATGGATTTATTTTACAAAAATAGAATATAAAACCAAGCAAAAGAACCGCCATTTGTATGTTGCAGTTCTTTTTAATCATCATAGCTCTATATAACTAAAGTTTCTTTACTTGTTTAAAAGGTTTCAGGATGTACTAATAACATCTCTAATTACTAACTTAGTTATATCAGCTGGAGTAATTGGGATAACATCGTGTAAACAATGAGCTTCATCCCATAATAAGGGTACCGCCACATACCCATCAACCTAAGAAAAAATTAATACCCCTAAAGCAAAAAAACGCCATTCCTTCGAAAGAATGGCGTTTTTTCAGTAGATACTGCCCTAAACTTTTGACATAAATGATAATGTAAAATGGTTATTTCCTATGTCCCTCCATCCCCTTATAGTAATCAATCTTTTCTTCAATTTTCACCAGGTTATCCTTCAACTCTTTCATCTCTTTAAGGACTTTGTTTTGATGTATTTCTAACAATTCTCGTCTAGCGCTTATTGTAGGTTCACCTTGACTTCGTAAATCAGAAAAAAGTTTCATGTCTGTGACTGACATTCCTGTTACTCTTAAACGGATTAAGAAATTGATCCAAGAAATATCAGCTTCCGAATATTGACGATAGCCATTAATATCTCGGCTCACCTCATTAAGCAACCCAATTTTTTCGTAGTAACGTAAAGTGTGCACAGTAAGCTCTGTTATTTTTGAAATTTGTTTAATAGTATATATATTTTCCATAAATTTCATTATAGCACAAAGAAAAGGGGTTGCTTTAGAGTGCACTCTAAGGTGTAACGTTTAATCAAGAGTTACTTTTTAATCAATTGATACTACGTAACATAGACGTACTAAATGATTAAAAAACTTAAATTGATAAATTCTTAGGAGGCAAATGCAATGAGTAATGAACGTTATCAGCGTGGCTGGCAAAAACTTATGGAAGTAGATGGAGAGGGTGGGCAACATGTTATAGATTCATTAAAAGATATTGCTCCTGATCTCGGTAAATATGTTGTTGAATTCGCTTTTGGTGATATCTATCCTCGGGAAGGATTAGACCTCAAACAACGTCAATTGGTTACAATCGCATCACTAACTACACAGGGTGGCTGTGAACCACAACTTAATGTCCACATTAACGCGGCACTTAATGTTGGTCTCTCACCAGATGAGATAGTGGAAGCCATCATGCACTGCATCCCTTACACGGGCTTTCCACGAGTCCTTAATGCAATCTTTGTGGCAAAACGAATTTTTGAAGAACGTAAGCTGAACTTAGGATAAGATACTATTAATGAATAAGCTCAGTCAAATCAATTACCTTATTTTTTTATAATAGGAAAGGTTGGTGCTTTTTTATAAATCTTTCAATTTCAGATGAATTTAACCTCTTTTCCAAAGAACTACAACACTGTTTATCTCCTTGAGCCCTTCAAGAATTTGCGAGAGAGGTTGAGCTTGTGAAACGGACTAGTAAATATCGTGCTCAAGAATGAGTAACTCTGTGGGTATGGCTAATTCAAAAAGTCGCGAGTACTTCATTAACGCAATTATGTAGTAATTTAGAGTCTTCTACAGGGGTTTTGATGACCCCTGAGGGACTCAATCAACGATTTAATCCCTCCCTTCAACATATTTTCTCTTCCTTTCTCCAATGCTTGTTGCCAATATTCATCTTCAATCCACTTGTTTTCTAAACAAAAAACAACTCTTATTCAAACATCACCCCAACAAAAATCCTCGTTTCAATGAATCTCTTGGATCCATTACAAATTGGTGGAATCCCGTAATAAACGCCTGACCAGTCACTTTTGGAATAATTGCTCCATATTCGCCTACTTTTGTCACTGACAACACTTCTCCAGCAAATTGTCCATCCGTAATGCATTCATGGATAAAACTTTCACCTTTCTGTAGAACCCCATTTTCAAAAAGAGTGGCAAGTCTAGCTGAAGTACCTGTGCCACAAGGAGAGCGATCTACTTGCCCATCCGCAAAAATGGTTACATTTCGTAAAGTGGCCTCTTTTCCATTTGGTTGATCTGAAAAGATAACGCCGTATATTCCCTTTAAATCTTCTTCGAGAGGATGTTTTACCTCCATTTGACTTTCAATGTAGTGTTTAATTTTCCCGCCCCACGTTTGAATAGCTGGTAAATCTTTAAAATTTACTTTCAAGCCAAATTCTTTACTATCTACAACAGCATAGAAAGCTCCTCCAAAAGCAATATCTACTTGAAATTCATAGCCATCAATTTTTATCGGAACGTCCTTTTTGTAAACAAAAGAAGGAACATTTTCAAATGATACGGATTCTACTTGGTTTCCACTGTATGTTGCATATGCGATAACCTCTCCTGCCGGGCTATCAATAATGAACTTTTGTTTTTCACCTGTCACTTCGAACATACCAGTTTCAATTCCTACCATAATTACCGCAACAATTCCATGCCCGCACATTGTACTCCAGCCTTCATTATGCATAAACAATACCCCAAAATCCGCATGAGGACTTGCAGGAGGCGTAATAATACAACCATACATACCATGATGTCCTCTCGGTTCATACATAAGAACTTCGCGAAGATGATCCAAGTGCTCCATACAATAAGCTCGTCTTTCCAACTGTGTGTTTCCTTTTATCGCTGGTACTCCGCTTGTAATAATACGCAGTGGCTCCCCCGCTACATGTGCGTCAATTGTTGTGTACATTTTACTAATGTTCATTTCTTTCCCCTCCAGTATCTTCATCCACTTATCCCCTGAAATCTTTGTAAGTGTCCTACTATTTTATCTGCAAGTATTATGCCAATCTAACAGACGCTTACTATCACGAAAATTCATTGCAGTTTCCTGAAAAAGGTGTATCCTTTTTGCAACACTTTTGTCTAGGAGTGTATATTTTCTTTGACATTCCTATCCATCAACTTAAAGTGTATTTTTATATATACCGGTCTTAATTGAGCGGGTTTTGTTTTAAATACCCCTGTTTCGAATTCTTTTCTATATATTTTAGTTGGTAACTTAAGACGTGATAAATAGTATTCTTGCTTATCCTGAATAGACTTAAAATCTTGTAAACGAAAATATCCTAAGGCACGAATATAGGGGTACAGCCAACGTACTAACATGTAGCTTTGAAATAAAATTTGTTCAAAAATACCCTAAAATCCATAATTTTACAATAAATTAAAAGCATCCATTTTGAAAAAAGATTGATCAAAATGGATGCTTTTCTAGTAGATTTAAGATTGGTTTTTATAAAAAAGATTGATCATTTTTTACTTATGTTGTTCAATCATAGCGCACTATAATGGAAGATCGTTTCTTAAAATTCTATATAAAAAGGTTGTTTGTTTTCATCCAAACTGTATTCAATTCTTTGTCTGAAATTCATAAAAGTTACCATTTCTAAAGCTTGCTCAATAGGATAGAACCCTACTTCCAAACTTTCTGGTGTAGTCGTTAATTTGCCTCCAACTGGTTTAGCTAAAAACAACGTATTACATATTGAATGGTTCACATTTTGGAATACTCCACAAAATTTTAAAACCTCAATATCAATACCTGTTTCCTCTTTAGTTTCCCTTATTGCAGCATCTTTCAGAGACTCTCCTTCTTCAACTTGTCCACCTGGCATTTCCCAACCTCTTCTAGGTCCCTTGATTAATAGAATTTCTTTTTGTTCATTGATTACAATAGTCGCTGCTGAAACTATATGTTTTGGCGGTGAATAAATATTTTGTGTGATTTGTTCCAATTGACTTCCTCCATTTCTATAAATTTAGTATGTTTATCTTTATACAGCAACCTTGCTCTTTTCTGGAATAACTTACTATTTCAAAGTGAACAATCCAATTCCCTTCCTTATTCCAAAATATAGTCCAATTGCAGAACAAAAAAATCCTGCATCAATACAGGACTTTTGATCAATCTTTTTTATAAACGGTGCAACTTTATTACAAACGGTCAAACTTTATTATAAATTTACATAACATAAAACCCACGTTAAGTTTGCACCGTAACAATACTGTACGTTTTTGTTACGGTGCTTTGCTTGAAGCGCATTACTAAGCGACTTGTTGATTTAACCATACACACAAAGATAAGAAATGGTGTCCGTGGCACTTACGTTTTCGTTTCATCCCGCCTACTTCTATAGCTAATTGATTAAGTGTAGCGGGAGACATATATCGATATAACTCTTCGGCCAATAAAGTAATTATTGTTTTTGGTTCATATTCATAAAAAGCACCTCACCCTTTCTCATTAACATAAGAGAATAGTAACGTGCTTTTAACTTCAAAAATAGTCTAAACCCTTAAGTTGATGGATGTGGGGCCGCACCCCAATATGCTTGGATTAAAATCATTGCAAACAGCTAAAAAAGTGATTGCTGGAATAGAAGTTATGCATATAATCAAAAAAGGACAGACTCCCCAAGGTGAGAAGTCTGTCCAAAAACAGATATATCTTATTCATGATTTCTTTGGCTTAACAACATAAAATTCAATTCCACTAGGAATCTTTCGTTCTTTTTTCATATCCCACTATTTTTGCACCAGAACCAACAATAGTGAATTAGAATAATGACTTAATACTTGCTAGGACAGTAAGTATACCTATAACAATGACAAATACATTGCTCGGTTTCCCTTTGTATTTAGCTAGTACTGGTACTTTATAGATCGCATACATTGGTAATAGACATAAGATAGCTGCAACTAACGGACCACTAAGGGCATCAATGATTCCAAGAATACTTGGATTTGCATAAGCAACATACCAGCATGTTAATACGACAAAAGTAAGGATCATTGTCTTAACTGTTTTTTCTCCCATATCTTTTCCGCGTTTTTTACCGACCTTGATAATCATGTCACGCATTACCTCATATGCTCCTATATAATGGCCAAGGAAGGACTTTGTTATAGCCACAAAAGCAATAAGAGGAGCTGCAATAGTGATTATAGGCGAATTAAGCTCATTAGCAAGATATGATAGGATTGACAAGTTCTCTGCTTTCGCCATTTTCAGATCATCTGGAGTCAAACTCAAGGTACTGCTCCAAACAAAGAACATAACAACAGCGAATGTCATGATATAACAAGCTTTTTGTATTTGAGCACATTTGGCATCAGTAGCTTCTATTCCATAGGTAGCTCTCTGTTTCATAACAAATGATGAAATCATAGGCGAATGATTGAATGAGAATACTATGATTGGTAGTATCATCAATATCGTTCCAAAATATCCTGTGCCTGTTGAAGCAGTAGAAACACTTGAAAAACTAAGCATTGACGTATTCCACTGTGGAATCAAAGATATTGCGATAAAAAGTAGAGAAGCTATGAAAGGATATACTAGCATGCTCATTATTTTTACAGTGATATCTTGACCAAAATTTAGTATAGCTATAAGACCGAGTACTAATACAAGTGATAAAATGGCCCTTGGAGGCTCCGGCATGTGCAATTGATGCACGATAAAACTACTTGCAGTATTTGTAAGTGCAACCGAATACATCAGTACGATAGTATAAATTGAGACGAAATATACTATGTTAAAAATTATACTTGCCTTATTTCCGAAATACTCTCTTATTGTACCTGTAATCCCCTCATCAGCAGAATTGGAAGCGTATATCATTTTAGCAAGCGCCCTATGTGAGTAATACATAACAGGATATGCAAGTATGGTAATTAACAGTAATGATAATAAACCACCTGAACCTGCATTAATAGGTAAAAAGAGTACTCCTGCTCCAATTGCTGTTCCAAAAAGGCTCAATGCCCAGGTAGTATCCTGTTTATGCCACTTTTTAGGGTCTGGATATTTCTCATTTTTTACTGCAGTATTTTCAGCTTGAAATTCTATTTTTTTTGCAGTATTCCCATTCATATAATAATTCCTCCTTGTATCCTATTCTTACGTCTCTTTTTAAGGCCTAGGAATATAGATAGACCATTCTTGAAAAATGAATTGCTTACACTTACAAGGTGCATCGCATCGTGTGTCCAACCTGATGGATTTGTTAACGTTTACAAAACATTTCAATTGTATATTAACATACTTTATTTATATAGTAATATATTTTATTGATAATGGTTCTTAATATACAGACATCCTTAGGAGAACAATAGAGAATAGAATTGTTAACTATTTCACAATATTTCCAATAACTGTTTATCGCTTTAATTGTTTCTCTCCAAAAATTTTACTTTTAATGGCAATCCCTGTAGGTGTGGCCGCAATTCCGCCTAAACCTGTCTCTCTTAATTCGCGAGGCATCTGTCTTCCAACTCTATACATCGCTTCAATAACTTCGTCAGCATTGATGATATTGTTTACGCCGGCTAATGCGATGTCCGCTGCTGCTAAAGCATTTGTCGTTCCAATGGCGTTTCTCTTTACACAAGGAATTTCTACCAAACCAGCGACCGGATCACAAACTAAACCGAGTAAATTTTGTAATGCGGTTGAGAAAGCTTCAGAAGATTGCTGCGCTGTTCCTCCGGCGGATTCTACCGCTGCTGCAGCCGCCATTGCTGAGGCACTGCCTACTTCAGCTTGACATCCTCCGTACGCTCCGGAAATACAAGCATTATTTGCGACTATCATTCCAAATAAAGATGAAGTAAATAGAAAATGGACCATATCTTCATGACTTAACTGCAACGTATCTTTAATACTAAATAGGACTCCCGGAATCGTCCCACTCGCACCTGCTGTTGGAGTTGCACAAATAGCCCCTAATGAAGCATTTACTTCATTAACACCGATAGCACTTTGAATCCCTAACACCATCAAATCTCCAGAAAGAGTTTTTCCATTTTCTCGATATTTTTTTATTTTAACAGCATCACCCCCGGTTAAACCGGTCGGAGAAAATACCCCGTCGCCCTCGATACCTTTATTTATGGCATTTTCCATAGTCGCTAAATTCTTTTCCATTTTACTCCAAACTTCTTCATAAGAAGTTTTAGTTTGTTCGATTTCCTGTTCGATTGCTAATTCATAAATTGGCTTTTTCCTTTTATTAGCTGCATCTACAATTTCTTTTATGGTCATATACATATTTTTTCACCCCTTAATGTAACTAAAGAATAATGATATTAGCCATACTGCTTGAACTTCTCAATTCCTTCTGAGCATCACCAGGCAATAGCGAATCCAAAGCGAATGCATATAAATATTTTTCGTTTTCTTCTAAACTATGAAAGTTGTTAATTTCCACATCATATTGTTTAAAGATCCTGCGTAAGATAAATTCAAAGTCAGCGCTTTCGGAAATCGCAATAATAACTGGCAATGGCCCCTGCAGATCTAAGCTAAATCCGTCAATTTCAACATGTTTGACTTCAATTAATCCGCCGCCGACCGAAATACCCATCGTTCTAATACTTCGACTTTCATCCTCTACATATACATCTGCCGTATTTGGATGACCAGCAGGACTATCACCTGCTTTCTCAATAAAGGTAATGTCAATTCCTTTAGATTCTGCTATTTTAATAGCATCTGGCACTTTGCTGTCATCAGCAGCAAATCCTAATATCCCAGCAATAATTGCAAAATCAGTTCCGTGTCCTTTATGGGTTTCAGCAAATGATTCATAATACTTTACCACGACTTTTTTTGGAAGACCTTGAAATAATTTATTGGCAACTGTTCCAATAGCTAAAGCACCTGCAGTATGTGAACTTGAAGGACCTATCATTACCGGCCCAATCACATCAAAACAACTTTTGTATTTAACAACTTTTTTTTCTTTAATAGATGCTACATTCATGTTCATATAAGCACCCCCATAATTTATTATTTTTAATTGCAGTTGAATCTAAGCTATTAGAATGACCAATTCAAAATATGTTCCAGCCTTTATTTTCTGCAATTACATTTGTTCCAAAAATCAGAACAGGTCAATCTATTAAAATGTCAGCTTGAGAAAGAGGTTCAATTGTAATAAAAACTATACTAGAATTATCACAAAATTTCATTTTCTTAAATGAGATTTGGCCGATAACGCTTCCATTTTCATATTGAATAAATTTCCCTTCTGAACACACACCTTTCTTAGCGTAATCGTATCGGCATGTCCAATTTTAGAAGATTACTTGCGAGGTCTTTAGAATTTTCGCACCAGAACCAGGTTTGATATTTTCTCCGGAGGTAATAGATCATCTCTCGACGCCCTCATTATAACTTGTATATTTATGAATTTAATGATTTTTTATTTTTAGAAAGATTGAATAAACAGAATTTTGAATGGATAATAAATTACACTTGGCATGTAGCAATTGTGTCCATTGTTTGAAGCTGTATTAGTTAGTAGAATAGCAAAAATAACACAGAGTTCCTTTGATTAACACATTGATTATATTGGAAAATCATTATAAAGATACTTATATTTTCCTTTGTTGAAACATCTTATTTTAGACGTGAAAGCTGTTGTAATACATGGTTAATGTAGATGGAAAGGAATAAATTAAGGAAATATAAAATCCATTTTGATTATTTATCATTCATATTGCATTTATATACATTTTCAGAAAAAAGAAACTTCTTTTTCTGATATTATTACTTT
>NZ_JBALQK010000263.1:0-1972 GCF_036965845.1 Bacillus sp. JJ1127
GGCGTGTCCAGATAAGGACACATTATCTAGTTGGTGAAAGTCCAATCGGGAGAATAGACTCCACTTCCGTAGCCTGAGAGGCGCCATGAAGTGAAAGCGACATGGCGAAGCCCTCTGACATCACATGCAAAAGGCATGTGGGCAAATTTCCAGGTTGTAACGTACAGTGAACGTAGACGTAGCCTCGTTACACGCAATTCCGGTGGCTGAGACGGTCGATAACGTGCGAAAGCAGCAAGAACTGAACGAAACGAGTCTGGAACGGCAGTTCTCACCGGCGGGGTATCAGCGGCGACATGGAGAGAAAGATAATGTGGAAACTGGAGAAGCCCTCGACACCCGATGAAGAAACCTCATCGAGGAGACCGTCTCTATAACCGCGATCGGGAAGTGAGAACGGTAGGTGTCAGGGTGGCGGAACGGATCGTAGTACCAGAGATCTGCGTGCAGCAAAACGCGCGGGGAGGGAAGGGTCCGAACCTGTAAATATTTCGTACGACCAAAGGAGGCAAGGGTGCCATGACAAAAACACCTATTACTTTGCAGGAACTAAGGCGGCGAATCTATCAAAAGGCGAAGTCTGAACCTACGCATCGGTTTTGGGGACTATTTTCCCACATTACCAAACTAACAACCCTCCATGAAGCATATCAGCATGCGAGGAAAAACGGCGGTGCCCCAGGTATCGACGGTCAAAGCTTCGCTGATATAGAACTAGAGGGAGTTATACCGTTTTTAAAGAACATCCGAGAAGAACTGCAGACTGGAACATATCAACCACAAGCTAATCGTAAAGTAGAAATCCCAAAAGCAAACGGCAAAATGCGGACACTGCAAATCCCATGTATACGGGACCGTGTGGTCCAAGGAGCGCTAAAACTCATATTGGAAGCTATCTTTGAGGCTGATTTCTGCCCAAATTCCTACGGATTCCGACCAAAACGCTCCCCGCATCAAGCGCTGGCGGAAGTACGACGTAGTGTGCTGCGTCGTATGACCACAGTCATTGATGTTGATTTGTCACGTTACTTTGATACAATCCGGCATAACATCCTACTGAAGAAAATCGCAAATCGTGTCCAAGACCACCAAGTTATGCGCCTAGTAAAACAGGTGGTAAAAGCCGCAGGGAAGATTGGAGTCCCGCAAGGGGGACCGTTCTCACCACTAGCGGCAAACATCTACTTGAATGAGGTAGATTGGACATTTGATGCCATTCGGCGTAAGACGACAGAAGGCAACTATGAAGCTGTGAACTATCACCGATTTGCCGATGATATGGTTATCACCGTAAGTGGGCACTCCAGTAAACGGGGATGGGCTGAACTGGCATTGCGACGACTGCAAGAACAATTGGAACCTTTGGGAGTTGAACTGAATCTTGAGAAAACTCGGATGGTCGATGTCTTACAGGGGGAGTCTTTTGCCTTTCTGGGATTTGATTTCAGGCGAGTACTGAACCGAAATAAGACCCGACACTTCATATGCATGACCCCGAAGAAGAAAGCCCGTACGGCAGTGAAAGCAAGAATCCGCGAACTCATTCAAAACGCAGGAGCCAGACCAGCACAAGACTTAGTAAAACAAATCAATGCCGTATTAACAGGATGGGTGAACTACTTTCGAGTTGGAAACTCCAGCGGAGCATTTAGCGAAGTGCGTGACTATACGGAGATGAAAATCCGTACACTACTGACAAGAAGGAAACGGCGACGAAAGCGTAGTATCGGATGGCAGAGGTGGAGTAATGAATATCTCTATGGTGTACTGGGGCTCTACTGGGACTGGAAAGTCCATTCCCTTAAAAGTGCAGAGGGATACCGATGAAAGTGTCTGCCATTTGATAGGTCTCATAACCCTTTTGATGAAGTTTATGGGGTGAGCTGCTTGAGGGAAAACTTCACGAGCAGTTCTTATGGGGAGGGGCTGGAGACGGGTCATAACTGATACCGCGCCAGTTCTTTACCCGACA
>NZ_JBALQK010000264.1:0-5756 GCF_036965845.1 Bacillus sp. JJ1127
TCTTCATTAAATACGTAGTCAACCATATTAAAATCTGGTTTAGTTAATGGATAAACATAAATGGTCTTATCTCCAACTTTAAATTTTTTATCTTTTAAAAAATGATAAAAAAGATATGCACCTTCAATACTTGCTCCAAGTAATTTCCCATATCCAGTTACATTTAATGGTAAAACCTTATGAGCTGTCCAAACTGCAGCTGCAGTTGCTCCTGCTTTAGATCCTTCGAGAATATATGCCCCAAGTAATGCAGGAATATCCGCTCCTTTTTCAAACACATATGTTGCAAAGTATGAAATTACGTCACGCATTCTAATATCTTTTACAACAATACCACCAGCGGAATAAGGGATATACCCCATTTTGTGTGGATCAATTGTTATTGTTTCAACTTGACTCATTGCTTTAAATGAATTATAAATATCTTTTGATAACCATTCATTGTTTCCAGTAAAAATGTTATATTTCTTATATATTTTATCGATTTTGTCATAATCAATAAATGTATTGTTTTCATCTAAAAAAATAGAACGAGCATATCCACCATAAGCAGCATCTATATGAATATAGAAGTAAATGCCTTCTTTCATTAATTTTTCTCGTAATGTAACAATTTTATCAATACGATCTACTTGCCCTTCTTCTGTTGTACCAATAACACCTACCACACCAAGAATTGGTATGTTTTCTGCAGTCAATTCCCGAATTTTTTCTTCGAGTTTATCAATGTTCATGCGATAATGATGATCAACTTCAATTGCTTCTACACAATCAAGACCGATGCCAATAATATCTGCTGCTTTTAGCCAAGAATAGTGCTTTGTTTGCGGAATTAACCATCTACCTAATTTTTGTAAATGATGGCCACTACGTGCGGAGTGCGCTTTGATTTCATCAATTTTTTCAGGAATTTGATTTAAAATATCTAAAATTTCTTCTGTAGACATATTTAATAATTCCCATTCCGTTTTCCCTTCAACAAATTTAGGAACGACTTCTTTAACAGCTAAAGGAAGAGACTTCATGTTTCTTGCATACCAAAGACCCTCTAGATTAGCAATGGAACCATCTGCACAAATGTGTCCCCAGCTTTTTTCTTTTTTATAACCCATAAGTGTAGCAAATTCATGGCCGACTTCCTCTTCCATTTGAGAAGTGCCTGGGGAAGATTCATATGCCACATTGTTCCCATTCCATAACATTGCAGCTGTATACGCAATAATAGCTGGCATAAGTGTTTCAGAATTCATATGTCCCCAAAACCTTCCGGCCGAATGCCATGGTAATGAATTTGTACGAAGTTTTGAAGATAATACATTCATGACACTACGGATATGGTCCGCTGTTTCTTGAAAACTTTTTGAACTTTTATCTTGAGGAGTAATAACCGGTAAATCTTGTGGTTGGTAATTTTGTCGCCAACCAACATGTTCATCTACCAATTTGATTAATAACTCCTTGAATAAGTCAGCATTTTCACCCTTATCACCTAAGAATAATGCTTTTAAATTTATATCTGGCATTTCATATTTCATCTTTCATTTCCTCCAAATCACTCAAATATTCAATAACCATATTTAAGGAATAAGTACTAATTATTCGTAACGTTTTAGTTTGCTCGCTTCAAATCATCTAATTTGTTATCTTCTTTCTTCCATTCTGGTTTTTTATATTTATTAATAATAAGAGCAATACCAATCATTACTATTGTGGCTCCTACTTGATATATAATATATCCCGTATATTGGCTCGGCTTTAAAATGGATGGCGGAATAATACTTACAACAATTGTAAATACAATACACATTATCGACAAAATAGACATTGTCCACATTAATCCATTCCCTCTGCTGCCCAATCTGAATGGTCTTTCAACTTCTGGCATTTTATAACGTAACCGAATTGCTGAGATAGCAATTAATGTATATACTACACAATATAAAATAGTTGTTGTAATCGTCATAATTAAGAATGCACTGCTAACATCTGGAACTACTACATATAATATTGCTACTAAAGAAATGACAATTGCTTGAATCAAGACAAATGTAATAGGAATATCTTTGCTCGTTCTTTTTTGGAAGAATTTCGGGAGGTTACCTTCTTCTGCAACTTTAATCATTGATTTACTTGGTCCAAGTACCCAAGCACTTAACTGTACTAAAACCCCAATTAAAATCATTAACGAAATGAGATTAACAACAATCAATGGAATACCTAGATCTTTACAAAAAATCAAATACGGTTGCGTAATATTAGCAAGCTCCATTTTTCCCTTTGGCACTGCATTTGAAACCGTTAAACCAGCAACGATATTAAAAATTGCTAATAAAATGACAGAAGTAATAACAGCAAGCGGATAGTTACGTTTTGGGTTTTCAATATTATTCGCATGTACTGATGAAATTTCTACTCCAGCAAAAATAAAGATGATTCCTGATAAATAAGTTAAACTTCCTAAATCTTTAAAATTAGGAATGATATCTCTTGGTTTAAAGCCACCTAAATAACTATTAGTTTGAATCCCGTTCTTAATCATGTACATAACACCTAAAACTACAAGGATAACAAACGGAATATATACCCCGATAACCGCTCCCCAATTCCCTGCAATTTTAACCATATCAAATTTAAGATTTAATAATGTAACACTCCAGTATGAGATGAGAATAAGAGCAAAAATAAAATAATTATTTGAAGATAGTTCAGGTTTATTAATAACATACCCTAAAAGAACACCTACAGTTGATGAAACCATAACCATCCCAAAAAACATTTGAACCCATAATAACCAGGAGGTAACAAATCCCCACCTTTCACCTAAAGCGTTTTTCACCCAAACCTGTGGTCCGCCTTCTTCAGGAAATCCTGTTGAAAGTTCGGCTGACATTAATGCAATTGGTAAGGCAAATGCGAACGCAGCTATCAACATATAGAAAATTTGGGTCCAACCAGTAATGGCAAGAGTCGGCACACTACGCACCGTTCCAAAAAAAGCCATCGTAATACCAATCAACCCAAAAAGTGTTAATTGTTTCGTCTTGGTCATAAATATAGCCTTCTTTCTCATATTCAATTTGAATTAAATATATTATTTGAAAATAAATACAATGAATAAGCAAATTTTTTAACACCTATTAAAAACTCTATAAAAGATATAGAACATACCTTTATTAAGTTGCCATGCCACTTAATATTTATGTTAAGTAAATATTGGGTAAGTTTTGGTTTTCTTTAAATTCTTAAGAGATGATTCTATTGCAAAAAACTATTCCACATTCAGAAAAGATGATATTTTCCGAATTCACTCAACCAAAAGTTTCAAAATATCCTATAAGCACTACAATAAGGGAGTTTCTAGCGCAAACATTCACAATACAAATACTAGCTATGGTATAAAATTCGCAGCTGATACAGACGTACATACTGTGAAAACGCAACGTGCTAAATCTGCAGCTGAAAAATTAAATCCTTTTGGCACTAATCAATAATAAAAAAACACTTCTCTTGAGACGAGAAGTGTTTTCTTATTATCAACTACGAAGAAAATATAGGATTCTTATTAAAAAATTACTAATGCAGAAAAACTCTATCTTTGCCAAGCAACATTCTAAAATAACTTTTCACTTTCGGTTTACTGAGAACAGCTTGTTATGGGCGGCTCTTCAGCTTTAGGAGGAACTTGTTCACTTTGAGACATCGGTAAATGAATTGTAACAGATGTTCCCACACCAACTTCACTCATAATGCTAATTCTACCTTGATGTCTTTCGATAATTTTATAACTTAGCATTAATCCAATTCCTGTTCCTTTTTCTTTCGTACTATAGAAAGGTTCTCCTAGTCTTCTAATTCTTTCTTCTGGAATTCCAACACCTTCATCAATTAAATCGATTATGACTTCATCATTCCTTGTCTTTTTAATATGAATCAAAATCTTACCGCCCTTTGGCATCGCTTCAATTGAATTTTGCAAAATATTAATAAATACTTGTTTTAGTTGGTTTTCACAACATTCAATGATTAATTCTTTTGAATCTGCGACTAAATCGATTTGGATATTTGTCATAATTGCTTTCGTATTAATTAATGAAACGACACTTTTAAATATCAAATAGAGATTTTTCTTTTCAGCAGGAATAACCTCCGTTTTAGCGATTGATAAAAATTCATGAAGAATGGATTCAATTCTTTCAATTTCTGAAAGCATAAGATCAAAATATTTCTCCTGGTCTTCTTGATTAATTTGAAACAATTGAATAAATCCCTTAATTACCGTTAACGGATTTCTAACTTCATGTGCTACCCCAGCAGCTAATTGTCCGATTGCAGCAAGTGTATCTGATTTATTTAGTAATTCTTCTGTCCTTTTTCGTTCCGTAATATCACGAACAATGATCATAACTTTATCTTTCAATAATGGAAAACATCTAGCTTCAAAGAAACTAATACTCCCTTTAATTGTGAGGTGATATTCAACAATAACAGTTGATTCTTTTTGTTGTACTTGATAAATAGCTTCACGAAATTGCTGTGCTACAGGTGAAGGCAGTACTTCATAAAACTTTTTCCCCATAAAAGATTCTACAGGTACATAAAACTTTGCAGGAGATCCAGCTTTATAATCTATTATCGTTCCATCAACTTCTGTTAAAAAACATAGATCAGGTAACGCTTTAAAAATAAGTTCTAATTCGGATGTTTGTTGTTTTAGTTGTTCTTCTATCTCTTTTAAATGCGTAATATCAACTCCAACAGCCCAATAACTAAATCCAGATACAGGAAACTGTTCTGATATGTTTGACCACATAATCGTTTTCGTTTCACCATTTTTGCATGTTAAATTCATTTCCCAGTCCCGAAAATTTTTTCCGCAAACCGAAAATTCTTGCTCCTTTTGACGGCGATAATTTACATCTGGATATAATAAATCAAGTGCCTTGGGATTTCCAATAATTTCTTCCGCTGTGTAACCTGTTACAAGTTCACATTCACGATTCCATAAAATAAATTCACCATTGTAATCAAGAGCATCTACCATAACAGGCATATTTTGCAAGATTGTATATAACTGTTCTTTTTTTTGAGAGAACAAATGTATATTTTTGTTTTGATTTTGAAATTTATCCATTGCACGATTCACAATGAGATTTGAAAGCATTTCGAAGTATTTTTGACAATTGAAGATGTCATCTTTTATGGAACAAGCAACAAATGAGCCTAGATGTTGTTCATTTGCAATGATTGGAATTTCAATCTTTGTAAGTTTACTATTTATTTCTTGATCCATACCGAATGAAAAAATACATTCTCTTTCAGCATCAAGAAGTTGATGTGAGATATTTGTTAACTTATAAAATTGTTCTGCCATGGTTTCTATTGTGTTCACATCAATGAGTTCCATTAGCCGAGCATTCATTCTTGTTTCACCTCTATATGTAAATTTAATACCAATTTTTAATTTATGCTTCTCCATTATACGAATAATGTCCTCACAGGTATATAGTGGAAACGTGATTATTCAAAAAAATTTTTATTTTTCAATAAAAGTTCATTCATAATCATACAAAGATAAATTCACAAAATATTCATAATTAAAGGAAAAAATATACACATTTATTCTAATATATTCTATATAATCGTTGTAATAAGGATCCTATGGATCTCATAGAATACCTTAACCCCTAATAAAAAGTAAAAAAGAATCCGTTTTGGATTCTTTTTTACTTTTTATACCATTACATGATGATACAAAG
>NZ_JBALQK010000265.1:0-9863 GCF_036965845.1 Bacillus sp. JJ1127
GTTCAGTGTAGCCTATCCATACTTTGATTTACTGTTAAACAACTTTTTTATTTTTGACAGTACCATCGAGGATTATTTGCTATTTCGCTCTAAATATTTTTCCGTTTTCGAGAAAAATTAAGATAACCATTGATAGAATTATTAATTCTAATTTAACTCAAAAAAAGATATCAATATAAAATCGAGCCAGCTTTTTGACACCTAAAGCTTTTAGCGGAGGAGTTGCCGCCAATAATACTGAGCCACTACGATTTACATCACCAACTACAGCAAGTTTCGTATATCGCGGGTCTAAGCCTTTTTTAACGCAACTAACAGATGCATAGAAGCTACGTAAGTCAACAAAACATATAGTCCGGTTAGGTAAAAGGGAATAATCATACATAATTAATACATCTCCTTAAAAGAACATTCGTTCCGTTTATATTATATACGAACTAACGTTCTTTTAAAAGATGAATTTATAAAGTGTGAAGTAAAAAATAGGTAAGATGATATCGTTGCATCATCGTTTTTAGATGATTGGCAGTGGAAAAACTATTTTTAATTACATCATAATGCAGATTTCTTACGAGAATTAGTAGTCGATGACTTAAAACATGGGGATACATTCGATGTTAATCTTTACATTGGTGGTAAGGATACCAGTATTGTAAAGATATATCTATTAAGTGAGAATGAAAATGAAGAAATAAACATGCAGATATAAAACAATTTATGAATTAAGTATCTCGCATAATAATAGTAGTCTTGTTACACCTATTACTTCCGTTTATAAGCCAGGAACATATGTAGCTTTTATAAAACTTGGAGAAAATTATTATTATGGGGGCAGCTTTAGAATTACAAAATAATTAAAGTTAATTTCACCTGGGATAATACTTTTGGTATAATTTATGTATAATAAAATTATAACTCATTTAATAGTCTAAGCGTTTTAATTGACCAACGATCGTTTAGGCAATGAGTTATGCCCCTTGGAAAAGGTGCCTTGCAGCAGGGGTGCCTTTTCTTTATATTTTAGCTTTAAATTAGTTTAATTAGAAAGGATATAGTTAAAAAGTACGATGATGAAATTGTAATTGAAATGAAGCATGTACCCCATATGAATATTTTTATATTTAAGAAAGAAAATCATTTGAGTAATGGCTGGCATACCAATAATAATTAAACATTGTACCCAGTTAAAATTATACGTAGAAAGATGGAGTAGTCCAAACGAGCTTCCAGACAAAATTAAGGAGATTGTAATTGAAGAGACAGGACTTACTATGAAGGAACGTATGATTTTGTGCCAAAAGAATAGTAGAGAAGTAAACATAATATTTTCACCAATTATTTGAATTGCAATTCCAGGTGTTTTAAGAAACATATTTGTAAGTCCTTCATTTTCATGGGGATTAGATGTCCCGTGAAATGTTGTAAAAAAAGTCAGTACATACAAAAATAACAACATTACACCGAAAATAATAAAAGCACAAAAGAAAGATATTTTTAGCTGCTGAAAGGTAATTTTCCTGAAAAATAAACACCTTTGATTCCGCATTATAAATAGAAACACAAATGTGATAGGAAACGAAAAATATAGTGCTTTAATTATATACAGCGGCATTATATCTATGCTATTTACATATTTAAGGTCAAATGAAGGATAAGGTAAATATACAGTAGCAATACTTAATAAGACTAGCAACAGGAGCTGCAGATAAGTTTTAGTTTGCACTAAGCAATCTAAGTAGGCATTAGCAACACTAGCCGCATTTATAGGCTTACGTAGGTATGTTTCCTTACATTCTGTAAAAAGTACTTTCATAATGTTCCTCCATTTTTTAGGTATACCAAATTTATGTTACCTGTTCTAACTACTCATTCTCCCCCACTTTTATTGAATATACGCGTTAATTTTTAAATAATGAACAACTCTGTCTTTATAAAATTTCACGTACTGTATTTGTAATATACTTATTGAAATAGTTACTAAGGGGTTTGGGGCTTTGTAGCTGTGGATTTTAAATAAAGTCGTGATGTTTACAAAATGGATGCGATGTTTTGAATAAAGTTGCGATGCTTCCCCCGCCTTTGGATATGGTTACCTAAAGGAGGGGGATAGCCGAGATATACACGTTATCTTAACTAAGAAAATTAAAAAACGAATTTAAAAGGGCCCTTACGTTGAATACATGTAGTCAACGTAAGGGCGGATTATGTAAAATGACAATAAAGTTGTTTAATTTTTGATATGAAATACTCCACTGCACTTAAAAATACAACAATAAAGTCGTTTAAATCTAAGTGTTATTGCACAATCGCGCCCGATTGCGGAAGATCATCTACTTTTATGGATACTACTTAGAGTTTCCCATTCCATTAAAAATTCCTTCTCGGAAGTTTGTTCGTCCAATAATTCCTCTTTGATTACAAAACCATTTCCCGAATAGAAATTAACGGCTTTCTCATTTTTCTTGTACACTTTCAGTTGTATATTTTCCCTTCGTCCTTTTATAAAGTTTAATAATCTTTTTCCGTATCCTTGGCCTTGGTGCTTAACATCAATAAACAGTGCAGCCAAATAATCGTCAACCATTGAAACAAAGCCCACAGTTTCTTCTGCGGAACTAATAATAGAAATATCTTTCCCGAGTTCTTTTTTTATATATAATTCTAAATGTGGATAATGGGTACAACCAAGAATCAAAGTATCTATGTCTTCTTTAGTTAATGATGATAAAGCTTGTTTTACTTGTTGTTCCACATATACTGTGTCGTCTAATCGATTTTCTATTACTGTAGCTAATGTTGGGCATGCGAGGCTATGTACTTTTAAATTTGCATGAAGCTCTTGTAAAGCTTTTGCATACATATCAGATCTTATCGTGCCTGTAGTCCCAATTACTCCTATCTTTCCTTGCTTGGTCACCTTAATTGCTGCCCTTGCTCCTGGATGTATAACTCCAAGAACTGGAATAGGAAGTGATGCAGGGTTATCTCTATAAAATACGTCTGTACAAAAATCCTAAAACATACCTAATCCCTTATTAAAAGGGTATTTACTTTTTTATAATTGTACATAAATAAACAAGTAAAATAATTTAAAGTACCTTATGTCACTTAAAATCTGAATTCAATAAATTTATAATCAAAGAAATATTAAGTTACCCCCCAATGTTTGAGCCGTTTTTTAATTAACCTGCCAATATATAACTTTTATGCATATTAAAATAAGACCACATTTAACGTGGCCTTATTACTTCATATTTTAATACCCTCTTGTACCTCTGTATCCCCTTTAATTATTTTTTGCAAAGTGTTTTCTAACAATTCTTCAAGCTCAGTCGTTTCTTCATTCGGACTCAATCCGAATAACCTAATTTTATATTGCTCAAATGGGTCTATATTATGACTATCATTGGTTGTATGATTTGGATAAACAGCCCATACCTCCTGAACAGGGTTAATTCGATGACGAAAATCCTTTGATTTACTATTTTCAAATATATAGTTGGATTGGATATTTTGGCGATAGCTAATTAATTGCATCGTTGTTCTATTTTGATAACTTATAGATGCCGATCTCCAAACATTTTTTCTTGGTCGATATTTAAAATCAACTATTAACGAACCGATATATTCATTCTTCTTATAAACATCAATCCTTGTGTCGGGTCTATTGTGTTTACTACCACTTACATGTAATGGTTTTTCTCTTGTTGTTTTAGTTCCTTTATTAGGGATTTCTTCATCATATACTAAATGTAACTTAATATCATCTTTCATATAAACAATTGCTGTGCTAGATTCTAAGAATGGGATATTAATATTTTTTTCCTTATATTTTTCATCATATATCCACCCACTAACAACTTTGAATCCTAAACTTTTACTCTGTAATACTTTCATAAACTTAATGAATCCCCATATTTCATATAACTTGTCCGTTCGTTTCCAATAAAAATCATATTTCGAATCTTGCTTAATAGAGAACTCTTTATCATTTAACATGCGATATACCTTAAAAATACGTTTATAGCGAACATCTAAATTTAATACATGAGGAATTCGCATCGGTTTTTTTGTTGAAATAGGTTTTGCCCATTCTTCTAATAATAATGCTTTACATTCAATTCTGATTTTCGTAATAAATTTAATATAGCCTCTTAGTTCTTCTAATGACTTTTCTTTCGTTTCTACTCGAATTTGGTTATATTCATGAATAAATCGTTTTTCTTCTTTTAATTCGTTTGTTAATTTCATGATATATTTATCAATAAATATGGCTGCACTCTTCATTTCTTTTACAATGAAATTCATAATATAGACTATCCATTGATTTTCGATAATATTGTAATTTTCATAATAATTCGGTGTATAAATTTCATTCATACTTTCAGGGTGTTTCGCTCGGTATCGAATGCTTTGTGCATCAACAAAACTATTTTTACCTACTGGTACAAGTGAATATTTCTTACTGATCTTCAACCTTGGTTGTTCCCGGATTGCTAGTATTGAATTGATTAGCTTCTGATATTCACTTTTTAACACATAGATTTTACGTAACATGTCCACAGGGATAATATCCGAATCATCTTTATCAATGCTTACATTTTTCCTAATTAAATCTTGCGCTAACCCTTCGAGTGTATCTTGCACTTCCTTTTTCATTACTTCCCATTGTTCCTCTGTAATTTGCTTTGGAACAACCTTTACTAATGAATAATAAGCCTGATTTTGATACATGACCTTAATTCGGTAATAACCTGGTATAAGCGGGTAATATTCAATACGGTTAGGAGCTGACTGACGTTGAAATGCTTGGTACGTATCATCAACAGTTTTATAGATTGTTACATATTCTGGTGAAGGAGGAAAATATACATTCTCCCCTTCATCTACATCAAGTAGTCTTACCGATAAAATATCTAACCCATCCATATAAAACCTAGCATTAAAATCATCACAGTCAAAACAGAGCTCCATATCTACATTTTCCGTAATTTCAAGTATATTTTTTTCATTAATTTCATATAAATCATTTTTGTCCGTAACAAAACTGGTTAGTTCTTTTAATTTATAACCGCTTTCTCTAAAATGTACACTAAATGGTATGCCCATGTAGTTGCAGCTCCCTTGACTTATCTATCAAACATTCGCGTGATTTTGTAAAATCAGAGATTTGTTTATATTCATCAAATAACTCTTGTAACTTACTATCAAGCACTTTTTCCTCATTAATATCATAAGAGCCTAGTACCTTATTCAATTGTTCTTCTGACCCTCTAATTTTTGTCATTACACGCTGGACTAATTGAATATCAATTGCTTCTGATTTGGTTAGTGGACCAAATTCCGGTATGTTTTTTACATATTTTTCAATTTGTTTAATAATACGCCACCCTACACCAATATTTTTATTGTATTTTGACAGCAATTTATGTAGATTCCAAAAGAACGCTAATTCATCTTCGTTTAAATCTGAATCATCTTCTTTACGATTAATAAATGTTTCAAATTCATTATAGTAAACGGTTAAACTTTTAGTTTGAACATTCGGCTGAGCCTTATCATCTTTTTGTTTCTTTAGCTTTTTTATTTTTAAATACTCGTCAAATGAATTCACTGTTAAGCTAATGACATTTGCCCTATCAAGTACCTTATCAGAAAAATGATGTGTTGATTCATCAACATTGACCGTTCCAACAAAAATCACATTTTTACCAATTGCAATTTTCGGTGGATATGCATGTGAATTATGAATACGGTTTTCATATTCTTCATTATAAAGTTGTAAGAAGCGTTTCCCGTCTTCCATTTCCAATACAGATAGAAACTGAGAAAAATAATGTTCAACTCGCGCAAGATTCATTTCATCAAAGCAAACAATGTAAACCGAATCAGAATCTCTTTCAGCATCAATTAATAAATTAACAAGACCAGAATCACCAGGTCGGTAAATATTATTTAAAGTGTCTAGATAGCCAATTAAATCCGCATCGTCTTGCCAAAATGGTCTAACAGGAATAAATAAGACTTTATCAGAACTTAAATGCAGTGCACCTGCGTATTCTTGAACCAGTTTTGATTTCCCGGTACCACTCATCCCAGATAAAATGACTAAGCTGCCTGTTTTGATAGCTGTATGAAAATTATATAGGTCTGCTTCATCATAAATTAAACCATTTTTCTCAGTATACTGAACAAAGCGTTTCATGAATTTCTCTTCATTATTAAATGCAGTTTCTTTAATATTTTCCTCTTCACTCATTTCAGACTTTTGTTCTTCCTTATAATCATTATTATTTTCACCATCTAATTCAATATCACTCGGTTCAATAACTTTTGCATTGCTCCATGTATCTTCAATGTCACTATACCGTTTCCATGGTAAGAATAATATGTCTCGACTCACATAACTCTCATTTAAAATGTCTTCTGATACCTCAAGGGTCCCTATTTTCCCTTCAGGTATAAAACGAAATCCAGCAAATGCGTTTGAGAAATTATCGAATTCGCCATAAAGGGAGATAACCATATTATTATTTTCTCCCCATGCAATATACTTCGGGCAATCATTTTTCTCCTTTGAAATATGGTTATTTAACCCAACAAATCTTTGTTTATGTAAGGCACTTTTAAAATCGTCCAATTTCATTTTTGAGATTGCTTCATTAAAAATAGGAATCGGAACTAAATGGTCCCCTTCTGTATATGAATCCGCTTTCTTTTGAATATGAATATTCTTTGCTACATAAAATTCCATATTTGATTGTGTACTACGATTCATTTCTACTTTAAAGAATAAAATATAAGAATGTAAAAATTCCTCTAGTTTAACGATTCTATTATCGTCTGTTTCTGAAGTATCATCAACAAAACCCCATCGCTCTAATTCTTCTCCAAAACAAGTAACCATTTTTACAGAATCAGGAAAACTCGATGGTACGTTTGAGATAATTTTCAGATAGAATTGCAGACTATTTTGTTGATTCATAATAATTGGCTTTCGACCAAGGATTTGTGTTTTTTCCATGTCAGATTGAGTTGCTAAAACTCCTGCAATATCTGCATCCCACTTCTTTAACGGTGCCATATCTATACCCTCACTTCAACTTTTTCAATATTCTTCAATGCGTTCATTAACTTTAAATAATCATCGAAATATTCAACATTCTCCATAAGATTAAAATGAACATTGTGCTGCAGTTCCGTACGTTCTCGATTGTTTAATGTAAATGGTAACACCCAACATTTATCACTCTTTGGAAATTGATAACTTTTAAATTCAATATTATTTAAGATTTCTATATTTATATCTGGGGTTTTTGTTTGTATAATATTCATTGGTCTACCAATTATTATTATTCTTAATTTGTCACCCTCATCCCTAATATTTTCCTGATCATATAATTCAAATAACTCTTCGTATTCCTTGTTTGTTTTTGTTAGCTCAATCATTTCTTTCTCTAACTCTTCATGAGCTTTAACAAAGGATTTATTCTCTTTCACTAATTCTTCGAATCTTTTATTCAATTCTGATTCTTTATTTTTATGATTGGCTATTTGTTCTTCATATAGTCTCTTACTCTCATTTAATTGCTCTTCGTGACTTTCCTTAATTTTATTTAATTGTTCCTCGTGACTTTTCTTAGTTTCATTTAATTTGGATGTCCATTGTTTTCGGTCATTTTTTATTTGCCCCTTTAATGTCTTGTTTTCATCCACTTTCTTCTTTAAATCGCTTCTTGCTTTCAAAAGGTCAGCCTCTATTTTTTTAATCTTGGCTTCAAGGGTCTTAATTGACTCTTCTTTCTTCATATTCATAACCTTTTTATCAGTTGATTCAACTTCTTCACTTTCAACTGAGTTTGGTAATTCATCTAATTTTTCACAGAAATATGTATATACATTAATCGCCATTTCTTCATTTTTTTCTTGTACTAAATAAAGTAATGTTTCTACCAAATTCTTTTTACTTTCAACTCGTTTAATAATTTTCTCTAAATCCAGCTCAAAATCTTCATCGTTATTTTTTATCAACGAGACATCTTGGATAAATTGTTTTATTTTTTTTAGATTCGCTGGCTTTAAAAATGTATTTACTACAAATGGGTGATTTTCTTTTTTTATATCTTGTGCAGAATTTATACGAAAACCTCTTACGACTATCTTTATTTTACTTTTAAAGATATACAACAACTCGTAATCTAGTTCTTGAAACAACCATTTCCAAAATTGCTTCTGTTCCATTTTCCTTCTCCTTATAGTCATTTTTCTTAGGTTCAAATACGATTAAGTCATCTTATTCATCTCTCCTTTATTCTTAAATTTATCATATCATACTATTTTCCTATTTTTTCATTATTTGAGATTCCCCCCTAGACAAATTCTAAATATTCTTCCCTGACAATGAACATGAAATATTGAGTATTTTAACTTTGCAATTTAAGGTAGTTTAATGATTTTTCAAATATGGTAAATATCTCTAAGTACTTCTCTCATTTCCCTCAAGTACTTTCTACAAATGCACTTTTTACAATTGCACATAAAAAGAAGGTGGAACATCACCTTCTTTTCATTCATTAATATGTCCTTACATCAATACATAAAGTATTATAAATTCCCTCAACATTAGCTTTCTATACTTGATATACTGAAAAAATCGGAGGTTATTACAAAATTACATCTAGAGCAAGAATTATAATGATAATATATACTATAAGGATAACTTTGCCCATCCCCCGAAAAGGGGTATTAATACAAAATATTCCATATTGATTACAAACTAATTTGGAATTCATTCTTATTTATTTGAGTTGTAACAAAAACGAACGTTTATGTTACAAATCGAACAACTAAGGCTGAACCCTAAATTCGTCCACAACTAATATGGAATATTTGGTCTTAATACCTTTCTTGGCAAGAATATAAAATTTCACGCAGCGTAGTGTAAATAAAAAAACAAGCTACATACAGCAGAATTCATCTTAGGGGCAGCAAAGCAGGAATTAGTAAAAAATTCAATTTATTTTATCAGCATTACGCTTAACGTACAGTAAATGGGGTCAGTTGTGTCTAAAATGTATCTAAACGTACAAAATTCTTTTTTTGATATGTAACACCAATTAAAATAATTACCTGATATTTTAAGATATAGAATATTATGCAAAAAACCGTTTTAAAAAAACAATATGTGTTGTATTCTAATTATAGGAGATACTGGATTAGCTTATTACATAACTAATATATGTATCTCTATTATCATATTAAAAATTATAAACAATGGAGGGTAGTTTTATGAAAAAAAGGTATTTATCCAAAGTCGCTTTACTTGCATTATCTACATCAATTTTAATCCCTACAACAGGTAATCCCGTATTTGCTGAAACGCAACCTACCACAACATCAAAGCCTACAGAAGAAGTAATTTACGATAAAGAATACCAAGAAAAACTTAATAATATGAAGCCTTTTATAGAAGCTTATGATAAAAAAGGAAATCTAATTAAATCCTATTCTGAAGAAGAAATTGAACAACTTCAGCAAGAAATATTAGCTCCTGATATTTATAAACAACCTGAAAATAATGGAGAACCTTTTACTGCTACTTATGATGAAAACCGTAACATGATTAGTTCATCAGATACTAATCTTCTTAACGCTCATAAATCTGCTTTAGAAAAAGTAAAAGCGGCTGGTTTGACAGTCTATAATTATCAACCAACACAATTTGGCAGTAGTATATATATTGGTGGCGGAAGTGGAAAACTTTTTTCTAAACCTCAGAGTGTAGTAATTGATGCCAAGAAAAAATTCTCATCAATGGCTGTTCGAGTAATACAAGATGGTTCAGAAGTAGGAAGTATAAAAGT
>NZ_JBALQK010000266.1:0-365 GCF_036965845.1 Bacillus sp. JJ1127
AATATGAACAGTAAAGATAGTAGACTAATAATATCTGTATGATTACTCATTAGAAAATGCTTCTTGATAATTCCAGTATATCAAGGAGTGTTTTCTTTTTTGTGTATTGTTTTTACAAAAAAGATGTCCAAAAAGTAGTTATTCATCTACTTTCTGGACATCATCTTTTTAATCTAAGAGTTAAATTCCATTATATATATTTAAGTTTTACCGACTTATTTATTGCGATGAGAACTAGTTCCAAAAGGGATGGTTAGGAAAACAGCGGCTTTGTTTTTTGAACGTGGGGATATGAAATCTCTTTTTGGATTTACAAGTTTTACGGCATTTATGGCTTTTATGGCTTTTATGACTCTTATGACTCT
>NZ_JBALQK010000266.1:514-2094 GCF_036965845.1 Bacillus sp. JJ1127
TATGGGATTTACAAGTTCTGTGGCGTTTGCAAGTTATATGGGATTTACGAGTTCTGTGGGGTTTGCAAGTTATATGAGTTTTAAAAGTTCTATGAGGTTTGCAAGTTATATGGGATTTACAAGTTTTATGACGGCGAGATTTATGTCCACTTGTAGGATCTTGATGTAAGAATCCTTCCATTCCTGCAGCTTTAATCTCTTCTACAGCTTTTTGGATATTATATTTCATACGAATCCTCCTTAACACTATCTATTGAAAAGAAATAGCTTTTCTTTTACATTACTACAATATGAAATAAATCCTCGCCTCGTATAGGACGGGTGTGGAATTCTAGAAAAATAGATGAATGGTAGGGGTATCAATAGGAAAAGGAAAATCATACATTGATTGTAGATGAAGTGAGCCTTCCGTCAGTATAGGGTGAATTGTGCTTTTACGAGTTCTTTATATGGTTTTCTCAGAAGCTTGAGACGGAGGGATTAAACGTAAATATGGGATAAAAAGAAGGGAAGGAGAAAATATGCTGCCTACTTATGACTTTTTTATTAATCCTATGTATATCACAGAATTACGTAAAGATATTTGGTCTGACGATCCTGTTCTTGCTAAATTGACATATCAAAAAAGAAAATATGATATTGACATTGTATATCGAGGCTCTCATATTAGAAAGTTTGAGAAAAAGTCTTATCATGTTAAGTTTTATAAACCAAAATTATTTCAAGGGGTAAAAGAAATTCATTTAAATTCAGAATTCAAGGATCCATCTTTAATTCGAAATAAGCTATCCCTTGATTTTTTTTATGATATTGGTACATTATCTCCGAAATCACAGCATGTTTTTGTGAAAATTAATAATCAAGTACAGGGGGTATACTTGCAACTAGAGTCTGTTGACGAATATTTTTTACGTAGTCGCAATTTACCAAATGGTTCTATTTATTATGCGGTTGACGATGACGCAAATTTTTCTTTAATAAGTGAATTAAATAAGGATATAAAAACAGATTTATCATCAGGATATGAATTTAAGTGTGCAAATGAGCATAGTGAAGAATATTTAAGTGAATTTGTGTATCAGGCAAATACGATTTCACGAGCAGCCTATGAGAAGGAAATTGTAAAATATGTTGATATTGACAAATATTTACGATGGCTGGCGGGTATTATTTTTACACAAAACTTTGATGGCTTTGTTCATAACTATGCACTGTATCATAATGGTGAAACAGGTTTATTTGAAGTTATTCCTTGGGATTATGATGCAACATGGGGACGAGATGTAGAAGGAAGATTGTTAAATCATGAGTATATCCGAATTCAAGGGTATAACACCCTAAGCGCTAGATTGCTTGATGTAAGTGCATTTAGGAAACAATATCGGAATATTTTAGAGGGAATTTTAGAAGAAAAGTTTACTGTGGATTATATAAAACCAAAAGTGGAGGAAATGCATGGATTAATCCGTCCGTATATTGTTCAAGATCCTTATATGAAGAAGAAGGTAGAGGTTTTTGATAGTGAACCAGAATTGATTTTTCAATACATCGAAAAACGTCGTCAATTTATACAAGAACAC